>DAISJF010000050.1:0-9287 GCA_036821625.1 Rhodanobacteraceae bacterium | reverse complement strand
TGCACGGTCGAAGACCCGATCGAGATGGTCTCGCCCGAGTTCAACCAGATGCAGGTGCACCCGGCGATCGATCTCGATTTCGCGACCGGCGTGCGCACGCTGCTGCGCCAGGATCCCGACATCATCATGGTCGGCGAGATCCGCGATCTCGAGACCGCGCACATGGCGGTGCAGGCTTCGCTGACCGGCCATCTCGTGCTGTCGACGCTGCACACGAACGACGCGCCGAGCGCGCTGACGCGTCTGCTCGATCTCGGCGTGCCGAACTATCTGATCCAGTCGACGCTCTCGGGCGTCGTCGCGCAGCGACTCGTGCGCACGCTGTGTCCGCACTGCAAGATCGAATCGGCGCTCGATGTGCAGGCCTGGGCCGCGCTGACGTATCGCTGGTCCATGGCTCCGCCCGAGAGGGTGTTTGCGCCGAAGGGCTGCCTGGAGTGCCGCAAGACCGGATTCCTCGGCCGCACCGGCATCTACGAGATGCTGCGCATCACGCCGCCGATCCGCGCGCTGATCCACGCCGACATGGACCTGGCCAAGGTGATGCAGGCCGCCTACGCGGACGGCATGCGGCCGCTGCGCGCCTCGGCCGCGGCGCAGATCGCGCGCGGCGTGACGACGATCCCGGAGGTCGTCAACGTGTTGCCGCCGACCGAATTCTGACGCGCGCGCCTCGCGGGCCCGCGCGATCAAAATCCGGCGAAGGGTCCGGCGGCGGCCGGACCCGGACCTGTCAGGCGACCTTGCGCGACCGGCCACGCCGCAGCGCGGCGAGCGGATCACCGAGCTTCAGGCCCGACAGATAGTTGTTGATCGCCTCGTTGGTGACGTCGTAGAGCGGACGGCCCATGACCGCCGCCGCCGCCTTCAGACTGTCACGCACGCGCTTGGAAACGCGCAAACTGGCGTCGCGTGCATCGTCGTGATCGATGATGCTCTTTTTCATCTTTTCCCCCCTCGCGGGTTTTGCTGGAAGGCAATCCGTTGCTTCGGTGAACAAGTGTAACTGTCCGCACCGCCGCGAGGTAGCGCCCGACGATGCCGATTGTGACCATTTGTGAAGGCGGATTTCGCCCATTAACCTTAGGGAAATGCCGGATGCCCGGCAGGAGGGTGGCCATGAGCTACGGCAAAGTCGATGCGGGGCGGGGTCTGGGCTGGTTGACCGAGGCGATTGGCCTCGTATTCAAGAATCCCGTGGTGTTCCTGGTCATGGGCCTGATCCTTGCCGTGATCAATTTCGTGCCGATCCTCGGCGGCCTGGCGCTGACGATCCTCGGCCCTGCCTTTCTGGGCGGTATCGTGTTCGCGGCGCGCGAGGAGGCGGAAGGCCGCAAGGCCGAGATCCCGCACCTTTTCCGCGCGTTCCAGGAGCCGGGCAAGATCGGGCAGATGCTGCTGCTCTGCCTGCCGGCGATCGTCGGCGGTGCGGTGCTGCTGGTCTGCGGTTTCATATTCGGGCTGGGCGCCCTGATCAGCGGGGGGCTTTCGGCCGCGAACGGCGGCAGCGTCGGCTGGGGCGCGATCGGCGGCGGCGTCGTGATCCTGTGCCTGATCGCGCTCGTGCTGATGTTCGTGATCTACGCGTTGCAGTTCTTCGCCGTGCCGCGCGTCATGCTCGAGAGCGTCGAGCCTTTCGCGGCGATGAAGGAAAGCCTCAACGCGTGCCTCGCCAACATCGGCGCGTTCCTGTTGTTCGGCATCGTGCTGTTCGTCGCGTTCTGCGTGCTCGCGATCGTGCTGATGATCGTGCCTTTCATCGGCTGGCTGGCGCTGATCGCGTTCGCCTCGGCGGTGTTCGGCTGTGCCGAATTCGTGGCCTGGCGGCAGGTCTATGCCGGCACCGCGAGTCCGATGCCGCCGGCGACCGCGACGCCGCCGACGCAGGGCTAAGCCGCGGGTCTCGAATCGGTCGCGCCGGTCGCGGACCGGCGCGCGAGCACGCGCGCCGCGACGATGCCGAGCTCGTAGAGCGCGCACATCGGCAGGGCCAGCATCATCTGCGAAAGCACGTCCGGCGGCGTCAGCACGGCGGCGACGATGAAGGCGCCGACGATCGCATACGGCCGGCTTCCGGCGAGCTGTGCCGGCGTCACCACGCCGAGAGTGACCAGGATCACGAGCACGACCGGCACCTCGAAGCAGAGCCCGAACGCGAGGAACAGAACCAGCACGAAATCGAGATAGCGGCCGATGTCGGGCATCACCGCAACGCCGGTCGGCGCGACGCTGGTCAGGAATGCGAACACGGCCGGCAGCACGAGGAAATACGCGAATGCGCAGCCGGCGTAGAACAGGGCCATCGCCGACAGCAGGATCGGCAGCGCGAGCCGCTTTTCATGCCGATAGAGGCCCGGCGCGACGAACGCCCAGAGCTGATAGAGAATGAAAGGCATCGCGATGAACACCGCGACGAAGAACGCGAGCTTGATCGGCGTCAGGAACGGCGATGCGATCTCGGTCGCGATCATCGTGCCGCCTTCCGGCAGATGCTTGATCAGCGGCAGCGCGAGCCATGCATAAAGACGGTTCGCGACCGGAATCAGCGCGAGCAGGATCACGAGCACCGCGGCGACGGCCTTCAGCAGCCGCTCGCGCAGCTCGATCAGGTGCGAGAGGAACGACTGTTCCCCGTCTTCGAGATCAGGTTCCGCCATGGGAAGAAGGACCCGAAGCGCCGGCGGATTTCTCGATGTCGGTTGCGGTCGCGCGCACGTCGCCCTGCACTTCCTGCGCGGCCTTGCGCGCTTCGTCGATGCTGCGCTTCATGTCCTCGGCGGCGAGCTCGCGCTCGATCTCGCCCTTGACGTTCTGCCAGCTCGCACGGGCTCGGCGCACCAGTGCGCCGAGCGTGCGCGCGACGCGCGGCAGTCGCTCGGGACCGAGCACGAGCAACGCGACCACAGCGATCAGCGCGATCTCGCTGAAACCGACCTCGAACATGGCGCGCTCAGGAATCGACGCGATCGGACTTGGTCTCGCCCGCGTTCTGGCCGCTGGGTTGTTCCGCCGGCGGATCGGCCTTGAGCTGCTGCTGCGAGTCGCCGTCCTGCATGCCCTTGCGGAAGCTCTTGATCGCCGAGCCAAGATCCTCGCCGACGTTGCGCAGCCGCTTGGTGCCGAAGATCAGCGCCACGACGACCAGCACGACCAACCAGTGCCATATGCTCCAACTGCCCATGGTGCCTACCTCAAATGCGGGATGGGGAGGCGGAAGACGGGAGGCGCGAGGAGACTGCCTGAATCTCCTTGCGCCTCCCGCTTCCCGTCTCCCGGCTTATTCCGCAGTGTACTCCTCCAGCCGGTCGCGGAAATCGACCACCGGATTCGGCACGCCGGTAACGCCGCCTTCGAAGATGCGGCGCGGCGTCACGCCTTCGCCGTAGACGGCCTGATTCGCGTCGTTGTCGATCGTGATCGCGGTGCCGTCGAGCGCCGCGCCGGCGAACAGGCCGCGCGAGCGAGAGTACGAATAGATCTCCGCTTTGAGCTGCGCATCGGTCGACGCCTGCGCCGAGCGCCCGACCGGACCCGCCGCCGCGGATGCATCCGCGCCGAGCGTGAACTTGCCGTGCACGATCGAATCGACGCCGCGCTGCGTGCGGAATACGAGCACGACGTCGGTCGATGACACGCCGGCCTGAAAACCGACGCTGCCGCCGGTCAGGCTGACGAAGCTCGGGTTCGACCAGGTGCCATCGCGCGTCTTCACCGAGATCAATCCATCGCCATGCCGACCACCGAGGACGAAGCCTGCCTTGATCACATCCGGAACGACCGCGATCGCGTGCGCGTTCCTGAGCAGATCCTTCGGAATCGACTTGTCCGGCGCCATCATGATTTCCTTGAGCACGCGCACCGAATTCTCGGCGAGCTTGTTCTCGGCCTCGCCGGCCCGGGCCGAGAGCGTGGTGGCGGCGAAAAGAGCAAAAGCGATCGCGAGCGAACGGAACTTCATGCGGTAACTCCGAGACGGGGGCGAGCGTAACCTAGCAGCCTGACCTGAGCTGCCGATGAAGCGACGATGGGCGGGTCTTTCAGCGCGGCGCGCGGCGCCGCAGCGTCCAGGCGGCGCCGACCGCGAGACCGATTGCGAGCGCGATGAGCCAGGGCGGCGTGCCGACCGGCGTGCGAGCAGGAACCAGATTGCCGGCGATGCAGCGCGGCGCTCCGATCGCGAATCCCTTCATGCCGACCTGGCGCAGCGCATCGGGTCCCGTGATAGGACCGAGATCCGTGACGCGACCGGATGACGGGTCGATCGTGGCGAGATCGCTCCAGTCCGGAACCGTGATCGAGCCCGGGGCCGGCGGCACGTAGTTGAGAACGGCCCACAACGTGCCCTTGTCGTCGAAGCTCATCGATACCGAATTGATCCAGCCGCTGATGCCGAAGCTGCCGATCGCGGTCGCCTCGCCGTTCTGCATGTCGATCCGGTACAAGGTGTTGTCGTCGCGGCCGCCCGCGCCGAAAAGCTGGTAGCCGCGCGCGACGATGCCGGTGATCCCGCGGCCCATGCTGCCGACCAGCGTCGTCGCGCCGCTCGAAGGGTCGACCGTCCATAGCTTCTGAGCGTACGCGGAGGCGAGCCAGAGCGTGCCGTCGCATCCGAAGGTCATGCTGAGATCGAGCGCGTCGTTGCGCTGCGGGTCGCCCTGGCCGTTGAGCCCGAACGAGCCGACGATGGTTGCGCTGCCGGTGGTCGGGTCGATGCGGGCCAGCGCGTTGAGCCCGCCGGCCACCGCAAAGAGCGTGCCGTCGAGCGAATAGCTGAGGCCGCTGAGATTGCCGATGATCTGGCCGGAATAGGTGCCGGCCGGACCGATCAGGGTCGCGGTCTGGCTGTCGAGATCGACGCTGTACAGGGTGTCGAACGCCTCGGCATAGGCGGTCGTCTCACCGCGTGCCCCCGACGCGGAAAGAGCAAGCATCCCTGCTGCAACGAGGCAGGCAAGTGTGCGCATGGCGGCGTGTTATCGTTATGGTAATCGTCAGCTTCGCGGTGGACCGCGATAGCTTGACCGAGTCTAGCAAGCAATTCCGGACCCGACAAACCAGCCGGGATCCAGCCCGCGGGCCCTCCGGAAGCGCTTCCGCGGCCCCCCGGCGGGCTGCCGAGCGCGAATCTGACCATGCCCCACTACCTCGGACAGGTCGCCTACCGCCATGGCAGCCCCACCGCTGCCGGCGCCTTGCTGGTCAACCTCGGGACTCCCGAGGCGCCGACCCCGGCCGCGGTCCGCCGGTACCTCAGGCAGTTCCTCTCAGACCCTCGCATCGTCGAAGCCCCGCGCTGGCTCTGGTGGCCGATCCTGCATGGTTTCGTCCTGCGCGTGCGGCCGGCTCATTCGGCCGCGCTGTACGCGAAGATCTGGACGCCGGAAGGATCGCCGCTGGCGATCGGAACCACGGCGCTCGCGACGAGCCTGCAGAGCGCGCTGAAGCAGGTGCGGCCCGGGCCGATCGTGGTGCGCCACGCGATGCGCTACGGCGAGCCGTCGATTCCGCACGTGTTGCGCGACATGCTGCATGCCGGCGTCCGGCGCCTGATCGTGCTGCCGCTGTTCCCGCAATATTCGGGTACGACCTCGGCATCGGTGTTCGACGCGGTCGCGGCCGAGCTGGCCGGCTGGCGCTGGGTGCCGGAGGTGCGCTTCGTCGCCGACTACCATGTCGAGCCGCGCTACATCGAAGCGCTCGCGCGCAGCGTCGAAGCGCACCAGCAGGCGAACGGTCGCGCGCAACGCCTGCTGCTGTCGTTCCACGGCATTCCGCAACGCTATTTCCGCGGCGGCGATCCGTACTTCTGCCAGTGTCAGGCCACCGCACGCGCGTTGCGCGAGCGCCTCGATCTGCGCGAGGCGGACGTGACGGTGTGCTTCCAGTCGAAGGTCGGGCGCGAGCCCTGGCTACAGCCCTATACCGAAGACATCGTGGCCAACCTGCCGCGCGAGGGCGTCACGCACGTGCAGGTGCTGTGTCCGGGCTTCGCGATCGATTGCCTGGAGACGCTCGAGGAGATTGCGCTGCGCAATCGCGAAAGCTTCCTCGCCGCCGGCGGCGAGCAGTTCGAGTACATCGCGGCATTGAATGCGTCGGAGAATCACGTCGCAACGCTCGGCGATCTGATCCTGCGCCACGGTCAGGGCTGGCCGGAATTCGATCCGGCCTGGAACGAAGCGCGCGCGGGCGCGCAACGCGCGAGGGAGCGGACGCGTCACGAGCGCCTGCGCGACGCGACGCGTTGACGATCGAATCGACGGGTGAGCGAATCAGGTGCCGCGCGGAACGTGGATCAGGCGCGCGAGCTCGGCCTTGAGGGCCTGCCCGTTCACGCGCAGCCAGTCGCGCTGCTCGCGCCATTCCGGATAGAGCTTTTCGACCAGCGACCAGAAGCGCGGCGAGTGGCTGCGGATGCGCAGGTGACAGAGCTCGTGCACGACCACGTAGCGGAGCGCGGCCGGCGGCGCGAGAGCGAGCGCGAGATCGAGCATGATGCGGTCGCGCGTATCGAGACTGCCCCAGAGGCTCTTGAGCGGCCGCAGTTTCACGGCGGTCGGCGCACGGCCGAGCTCGGGACAATAGCGTGCGAGGTAGCGGCTGACATCGCGCCGGATCTGCGCTTCGAGATACGAGCGCAGCAGTGCGCGCGCCGCCGGCAGCGTCGCCTTGCCGTGCGGACGCGGCAGCGTGAGCACGAGACGGTCGCCGTGGAGCTCGATATGCGGATAGGCGCCGTCGCGCCAGGACAGGCGCGTCGTCTCGCCGCGCAGCGGAATCACCGTCGCGGCGCCGACCTTCAGCGCCGGCGGCGCCGAGTCGAGACTCAACTCGTCGAGCTTGCGCTCGAGCCACTCGCCGTGCTTGCGCAGGAATGCGACGACCTGCGCCGGATGCGTGCCTTCGGGATACGTGACTCGCGCGCCGCCGGACGTGACGGTGAGACGCAACCGTCGCGCCCGCGGATGGCTCTTGCGCAGCACCTTGATCTTGTCGCCTGCCGCGGTGGCCAGTTCCAGATAGTCGTTCGCGAGGTCCACCGTCTACTTCTCCAGGGAACCGGCCCGATGCGCTATTCGCGCTCCCCGGGCCGGGGCAATCCAAACCATTCGTCCATGCTTTCCAACAGGCGTCTCAATTCCAGCGACATCAGCGCGAAGCGCGCGTCGATCTCGGCTCGAACCGACTCCACTGCATCCTCGTCGAGCTCGTCGAGGACCTGATCGAGAAAACGCAGCTTGCGCACAACGAGGTCTTCGCCGAGCACGAAGCCGACGCGCTCGTCGAAAACGAGGCCGAGCTGGAATACCTGCTTGCCTGACTTCAGATGTTCCCGAACTTCGTCCGATTCAAGGTCCTGGCGGCGGCAGCGGACCACCGCGCCGGCCTCCGCCGGATCGCGTAATTCGCACTCGTCGGACAGGCTCAATCCTCGGGGCAGCTTGCCATGGATCAGCCAGTCCGTCATCACGATTCTGGGCGATTCCTGAGGCGCCGCGGGCACGGCCGGGAACCGCCCCAGGGCCGTGCGAAACTGGTCGACCGCGTCCTCGGCGGCCCTGCGGCTCGCCGTATCGATGACGAGCCAGCCCTGCTCGCCGTCGAGATAAACAGACAGCCGTGACGGGCGTATGAAGGCCCGCGGCAAGAGTTCAGAAATTACCTGTTCTTTCAATTGCTTGCGCTCCTTCGCGCCCATGCGACGGCCGGTCTTGGCCGAAATCCTGGCCACGCGAGCGGCCAGTTCCTCATTGATGACGATGCTCGGGAGCAGCCGATCCTCGCCGCCGATCGATGCCAGCGTAAACGCACCAATCTGGTGCGTCAGCTCCTCGCTGTCGCGGCCGAACGGCGACACGAAACCGCGCGTCGCGAGCTCGCTCGGGCCCGGAGAGCGCAGGCGATGCTCATCGAGCGAGGTCGGCAGTTTCTTGAGCGAGCGCGGAAGGCTTTCGGCGAAGCGGAAGAGCGTGAGATTGCGGAAAAACATCGGGGTCCCGGTGCGTGTGAAACGTGGGTTTCGTCGTCCCGGCGACAGCCCGGACCCATTGTGCTTTTGCGTAACGAAAAATGGATTCCGGCTTTCGCCGGAATGACGGTAGGAAGATTTCGACCGATTGCGTCAGCCCGAGTCGGGCGCCGTGTCCGAATCAGCAAGCCACGCGCGCGCATTCGCGCGCGGCCCATCGCCATCGAGACCGGCAAAGTCGAACAGATTCGCATCGGCAAGCTGCGAGGGCGCGACGTTCGCGATCGCGCGGAAGATCGTATCGATGCGGCCCGGATGCTTGCGCTCCCACTCGACCAGCATCGACTTCACCGCTTTGCGCTGCAGGTTCTCCTGCGAGCCGCAAAGATTGCACGGCATGATCGGAAAGCCGCACAGCTCGGCGTATTCGGCGAGATCCGATTCCGCGCAATACGCGAGCGGCCGGATCACGACGTTGCGACCGTCGTCCGAGCGCAGCTTGGGCGGCATCGCCTTCAGCGCGCCCTGGTGAAACAGGTTCAAGAACAGCGTCTCGACGATGTCGTCTCGATGATGTCCGAGCGCGATCTTCGTGAAACCATTCTCGGCCGCGAACGCGTACAGCGCGCCGCGGCGCAGGCGCGAGCACAGGCTGCACATCGTCTTCCCTTCCGGAATCAGTCGCCGGACGACGCCGTACGTGTCCTGTTCGAGAATCTCGAACGGCATGCCGATCGCGCGCAGGTACGTCGGCAGCACGTCCGCATCGTAGCCGGGCTGCTTCTGATCGAGATGGACCGCGACGAGCTCGAAGCGCACCGGCGCCTTCGCCTTGAGCTTCAGCAGGATGTCGAGCAGCGCGTACGAGTCCTTGCCGCCGGAAAGGCACACCATCACGCGATCGCCGTCGACGATCATCTGGTAGTCGGCGATCGCCTGCCCGACCTGGCGGCGCAGGCGCTTGGCAAGCTTCGCGGCTTCGTAGTCTTGCTTGCGGGCGAGGCGGGCGTTCATCGAGCGTCGTGCGGTGTGGCGAAGCGGCGCGCATTGTACGACGCGACTGAGAAATCCAGCGACGCGACGGTGTTTCCACTCTCTTGCGGGCTACTCCCCCTCTCCCGCTTGCGGGCGAGGGCCGGGGTGAGGGCGGGCCTTGCGAGCGGCAGCGCGCGCGCGTGGGTCGGCGTGAGGGCCGGCCGTGCGAGCGGCGGCGGAGAACGGTGACGCGGCCCGCCTCCTCGGCATCTCGGCCGATCGGGTGGCGGCCTTCTCGTGGATCGTCGGCTCGGTGCTGGCGGGCATCGCCGTCATTCTGGTC
>DAISJF010000049.1:0-9288 GCA_036821625.1 Rhodanobacteraceae bacterium | reverse complement strand
GCGCCGCGCTCGCTGCGGCCGGCCGGCTGTCCGAGCGGGAACTGCCGATCGACAAGCAGCCGTCGAGGCCAGCGCTGCTTGGAACGATTCCGGCCTCCAACGCTGCGGGTCCGCCGAAACCGCCGTAGAACCTGCACTTTCCGCGCTTTCGCGGCGAGCGCCCGGCAGTGTAACCTTCCCGCCCACTTTGCATACCGGCGGGGGCGACATGCTGAAGGTCCTGGTGGCAAGCTCGAAGGGCGGCGCGGGCAAGACGACGATCGCGACGAATCTTGCCGCGTACTACGCGGTCGACGGCAGGAACACCGTGCTGGTCGATGCGGACCGCCAGGGCTCGAGTCAGCGCTGGGCCGAGAAGCGCGCCGAAATGGCTAACGCGGTGCTCGGCCTCTCCGGCCTGCGCCGCGACTGGCCGCGTCATCTTCCCGAAGACGCCGAGCGCGTCGTGATCGATTCCGCCGCGGGCATCCGCTCGGGCGAGGTCGGCGAATTCCTCGACGCCGTCGATGCCGTGATCGTGCCGATCCTTCCGTCGGCGATCGACCTCGAAGCCGCCGAGCCGTTTCTTGGCGAACTGGCCGACCTGCCGCGCATCAGGCGCGGCAAGGTTCCGGTCGCCCTGGTCGCCAACCGGCTCAAGCCGTGGACCAACGCCTCGCAGCAGGCCATCGACGCGATCAAGCGATTCCCGTTCCCGATCGTCGCGGAGCTGCGCGACACGCAGGGTTATGTGCTGGCCTCCGAGCTCGGCAAGAGCATCTTCGATTACAACTCCGAAGTGGTGCGCTCGCACCAGGATGATTGGGGGAAGCTGTTGCGCTGGCTCAAGAAGGTCGCCTGAACGAAGCGGTAAACGCGGCGTCTTTACGTTCTCAGCACCGCTTAACCTCAATTTGCGCGAACTTTGCAGCGCACGCGTCAGCAACGCGTCGCCTCGCGCGTTCCATGGCAGTGCGGCCGACGTGGCCGTTTCATGAGCAACCTGCCATGCGCAAGACCGTTCTCACCGCGTTCACCGTTTCCGCGCTGCTGGCCGCCAGCGCGACTTTTGCGGCGGGCCCCACCGACGCGACTCCCGCGCCGGGCCCCGGCGCGAAAGCCCAGCAATGGCGCCAGCAGTTCTTCGACAAGATCGACACGAACCACGACGGCGTGATCAGCCGCGCCGAATACCAGGCCTGGATCGACAGCCGTTTCGAGAAGCTCGACTCGAACGGCGACGGCGTCGTCGACGCCGACGAGATCGCCACCTCGCAGGCTGCCGCCGAGCGCGTCCAGAAGCGCGCGGAAGGGTTCGTGCGTCGTTACGACACAACCGGCAGCGGTCAGGTCAGCAAGGCCGATTTCGAGGCCAGGGAAATGCAGCACTTCGATCGCCTGAGCAATGGAGCCGACACGATCACGGAAGATCAGTTCACGGCCGCGCGGCCGTTCCAGCACCGCCACATGGCGCCGCAGCCCGGCAACGGCGGCTGACCTCCCGCGCTTTTTTCGCCCCGTCGAGCCGGCGGGCGGTCATGGTGCCGCCCGCCGGTTTCGCGTCATCTGCTTGCGCGCAGTCCTCAAGGCAGGATTGGCCGAGATCTCGTCGAATGGGGCATCATCGCACCCATCGACGCCACCCAGAGGGATCGTCATGGCCGAGCGCGAGATCATTCTGGTGCGCCATGCGCACGCCGAACCCGCGGTTGCCGGTCAGGACGATATCGCGCGCGTGCTGAGCCTGCGCGGCGAGGCGGAGGCGGACGCGGCCGGCGCATGGCTCAAGCGTCATGCGGCCGCGCCGGCCCGCGTGCTGTGCTCGCCGGCCGCGCGTGCGAGAGAAACCTGCGAGCGCGTGCTGGCGGCGATCGGCTACACCGATCTGCGCAGCGAGGCGCGCATCTACGAAGCGACGCCGGGCGCGCTGATCCGTGTGCTCGATGAGCACGTCGACGCGAACCCGCTGATGCTCGTCGGCCACAACCCCGGGCTCGAGAATCTGGTCGCACTGTTGACCGAGGGCGCGTCCGATTCGGGCCGCGGGATTCCGCCCGCCGGCGTGGTCTGGCTCGGGCTGCCTGCCGACGCGGCGATGGATCCCGGCACCGCCGAAGTCCATCATTTCTGGTGGCCGTGACGGCCGGCTCGTCCCGATGGCGCGGCATGGCCTGACTTCGGCGCGCCTGCTCATCTTCGCCGGGATTCTTCTTGCGGGCGTCGCCGGCGCCGACGAGACATCGGTCGATCACGTCGAGCTCGACAGCGCGCGTTCGCATGCGACGTTCAGCGTGAAGGTCATGTGGCTCCTCACCGTGCACGGCCATTTCGGCAAGGTGCAAGGCACCGTCGACGTCGATCGCTTCCGCAATTTCGCGGTCGTCGACGCACGCATCGACGCCAATGCAGTCGAGATGGGCACGAAGAGCTACGAGAACTGGGTCAAGTCGGACGAGTTCTTCGATGTCGCGAAGTACCCCGAGATCCATTTCGTCTCCGAGTCGTTTCCGCTGCAGCGCCTGCGCAAGGGCGGCGAGCTGAGCGGCACGCTGACGATTCGCGGGATCGACCAGCCAAGCGAGTTCGAGCTCGAGCCCTCGACCTGCGATCACCCCGCCTACGATTGCCCGATCGTCGTCAGCGGCTCGATCCGCCGCTCCGCGTTCGGCATGCGCTCGCGGCGCGGCGCGCTCAGCGACAAGGTCGATCTGCACTTCGAGGTGTTCGCAATCCCCGCACCGGAGCGCCTGAGCCCGTGACGCGCGCGGTGTCGGCGGCACGGCGCGGACTGCCCGCCGGCTTGCGCATCGCCGCTCTCGCGCTTCTCGCGCTGGCGGCTACGGGCTGCGGGCTCAATCGCGAGCTCGCGCGCCAGGCGGATGCGGTCGTCGCAGCCGAGCGGCCGGCCGATGTCGACTGCGCCGCGGATAACCATTGCGCGATCGACTCGCCGTATCGCTCGCTCGTCGAGGAGGCGCGTGCCTCGAGCACGCCCGAAGCGCCGGTCCACTACGTGAACCTGCTCGAAGTCGGCGAGGATTCGCTGCTCCTGCGCGTGCATCTGATCCGCGCGGCGAGGAAGAGCATCGACATCCAGACCTTCATCTGGGCCGGCGACGACGCGGGCTGGCTCGTGCTCGACGAGCTGATCGCGGCGGCGCGGCGCGGCGTACGCGTGCGCGTGCTGGTCGATCAGCTGTTCTCGCTCGACAACGTCGAATGGCTGTCGCGCATCGCCAGGACACACGCAAACATCGAATTCAGGCTCTACAACCCGACGTTCCACAAGGCGGTGACCGAGCCGCTCGAATTCGCCGCGGGCATCGTCTGCTGCTTCTCGCGGTTCAACCAGCGCATGCACAACAAGCTGTTCCTGGTCGACGGCGAGATCGGGATCGCGGGCGGACGCAACATCGAGAACCGCTATTTCGACTGGGACCAGGAATTCGACTACCGCGACCGCGACGCGCTCGTGCTCGGCCCCATGGCAGGCGCCGAGATGCAGGCTTCGTTCGACCAGTTCTGGTCGCATCGCCGCGCCGTGCCGCTGACGCGGCTCAACGACGTCGACCAGCGCATCGTCGCCGACGCCGGCAAGCCGAGCGCACTGCAGGCGCCGGCAAGCGTCGACTGGCCGCGTCTCGAGGCGCTGCGGGCGCGCGCGCTCGATGCGGACCTGATCCGCACGTTGTTCGTCGATACCGCGCTGCGCGTCGGCCGCGTCGAGTATTTTTCCGATTCGCCGGACAAGCCCGATCATCCGAACACGGCGAGCCAGCAGGCGCTCACCGAGCACATCGTCGAGCTCCTGCACGGCGCCGAGCGCGAGGTCGTTTTCGAGACGCCGTATCTCGTGCTCAGCGACCGCGCGCGCGACGTCTTCCGCGATCTCTACAAACGCCAGCCGCGCGTGCCGGTGATCGTCTCGACCAATTCGCTGGCCGCAACGGATGCGTTCTATGTCTACGCCCTCTCGTACAAGTACAAGAAGCGCTATCTCAAGCGCTACGGCTTCGAGATCCACGAGTTCAAGCCGTTTCCCGCCGACGCGGCCGCGTTCGTGCGCGACTACGACGCGCTCGCCGGCGGCGGCAACCTCGGTCACTACGAACGCTACGGCCGCACGCCGTTGAAGCGCGGCGGCGTGCGCCTCGGGCTTCACGCGAAATCGCTGGTCATCGACGCGACGGTGAGCATGATCGGCTCGCACAACTTCGATCCGCGCTCGGACAACTACAACACTGAATCGGGCTTCATCATCCGCGACGCGACCGTCGCCGGCCGCGTGCGCTCGGCGGTGATGAAGAACGCCGAGCCCGGGAACGCCTGGGTCATCGCCAAGCGCGAGCCGTCGCCGCATCCGATCGAGGACATCAACAACGCGATCGCGGATGTCTCGACCGCGCTGCCGCTGTTCGACTTCTGGCCGTTCCGCTACGCCTCGAGCTTCGAGCTCAAGCCCGGGTGCGAACCGCTGCCGACCCACGATCCGCGCTTCTATGAGTGCTACCGCGACGTCGGCGACTTTCCCGAGGTCGATCTGCCGCTGAAGACGATCTATACGCGGATGGTGACCGCGTTTGGGGCCGGGTTGGTCGGGATTCTCTGAAGGCGCTAGTCGGGAACCACCAGCCGGAATCGCACGTCGCCTCACGGGCAGCGGCTTTCCGGCTCACGGTTACCGGCTCCCGGCTAGCATCTTCCCGCATTGACGCCTCCGCCCCCGACTGGCAGTCTTTCGGCCCCGTCTCCGCGGAGTGCGCCCCATGTCGCTCGCGATCACCATCGAGCTCGGCGATGCCGACCTCGCGCATTTCATCAACGCCATGCATCGCGCCCAGGAAGAGGCGAAGAACCTGTCCGCGAGCGAGATCACCGATGCCGCCTCGAAGCTGCTCGTCGAGGAAGAGAGCGCGAAATTGCCGTCCTTCATCTCGGAGCGCCTGGCCAAGCTCGGCAGCATGATCTCGATGGTCAACGACGAGGGCTTCGCGCTGCCCGAGGAGGATCGCAAGCGCGTGCTCGCGTGCCTGACCTACTTCGCCAATCCACAGGATCTGATTCCGGACAACGTGCCGGTGCTCGGCTTCCTCGACGATGCGATCATGATCGAGCTCTGCGTGCAGGCACTGCAGCACGAAGTCGAGGCTTACGACGATTTCGTCGTCTATCGCAACGAAGAGGCCGCGCGCCGCGGTGTCGATCCCGCGACACTCAAGACCGAGCGCGTCGAATGGGCGGAGGCGCGTCGCGTCGAGCTTCTGAACCGCATGCGCAGCCGGCGCATGCAGAGCTACAACAGCTCGACCAGCTGGGCGCCGCGGATGTTCAAGTTCGGCGGCTGAAGCCGGCGCGGCGCCGGAGACCGGCGCCGTCCTTAGCGGCTCAGAATCCCGTTGCGCCGGTGACTCCGGTCGCGAGCGAATGGATCATCGCGTAGAACAGCACGAAGCACGCGACGATCGCGCCGACGATCAGGATGTTCAGCAGCCAGCCGTACCACGGCATCGGCGGACGCACCGTGGGCAGCGCATGGCCCGGCTGCACTTCGCGGAACACGACCAGCGTGCCCGCGAGCATGTCGTGCAGCGCCTGCTTGCGCGCGGTCCAGCCCGCGAGCATGAAACCGATCGCGAAAATCAGCCCGGACAGGATCTTGCCGAAGAAACGGCCCGTCGCACGCCCGAAGCCGATGCGCCGACCGCTGTCATCGGTGACCTTGATGCCGAGCGCGCGCTTGCCGAGCGTCGCCTGCGCGGCCGAGCTTTCCTGCAGCGCGAAGTAGAGCCAGCCGACGACGAGCCCGAGTATGCCGCCGACCGTCGGCGCCGCCATCAAGCCGGCAGCGCCCTGACCCATCGCGAGGCCGAAGCCGGCGACGAGCCCGACGAGGTACGACGCGACCAACGTGATGAAGTAATCGATCGTGTACGCGGCGGAGCGCCGCCAGAATCCGGCGTGGATTGCAGGTCCCGCCGGCAACGGGCCCGCCGCGGGCGCATCGCCGACCGTGCTGACCGCGGCGAAGTTGCGGCCGTGATCCGCCGCCATCGTCGGCGCATGGCCGGCCGGCCGCGCCGTCGCGCCCGCGATGTCGGGTTCCTGCGCGACTTCTTCGGCCGGCATCGCCGGCGTCGTCGGCGACAACTCGCGAAACGCGCGCCATGCATTCGTGCCGACCTCCGCGATCATCAGGCGATCCGGCCAGAGCCCATGCTCGACGCGCTCCTCGACGAACACGCGCGGCACCGGTCCGCGCGGCGTTCCGTCGAGCAGCACGAACAGCGCGGGACGGCCGTCCGGTGCGCAGATGTCGGCCTCGGCGCCGACCGAAGCCGCGCCGGCCTGCAAGGTCTGCAGCTTGCCGAGCTCCTCGCTTTCCTTGATCGTGAGCGGCGCACGCACCAGCACCTGCTCGGTGAGCTTCGCCGGCTCCATGCGGAAATACGCGGCCAGCGCCGGCCACACCGTATCCGGCGCGTAACCCGGCAGCGTCGAGCCGGTCAGTACCAGCGCGTACTTGGTTTCCATCGGTCCCACCCCTGTGTTTGCGAACCGCCGAGGTCCCCGGCCGGGACACTAGCGTACGGGGAATTGCCGCGCAGGCAAGCCAGGCCGGCCGCAAGGCCGGAGCGTCGCCCTCATGGCCGCTCGAGAATCGCCGTCACGCCCATGCCGCCGGCCGTGCAGATCGAGATCAGCCCGCGCCCGCTGCCCTTGTCCTCGAGCAGCTTGGCCAGCGTCGCGACGAGGCGCGCGCCGGTCGCTGCGAACGGGTGTCCGGCGGCCAGGCTGGATCCGTTCACGTTGATCTTGGACGGATCGATCGAGCCGAGCGGCTTGTCGCGCCCGAGGCGGTTGCGGCAATAGTCGGGCGATTCCCACGCGCGCAGCGTACACAGCACCTGCGCCGCGAACGCTTCGTGGATTTCGTAGAAATCGAAATCCTGCAGCGTGAGGCCGGCCTCGTCGAGCATGCGCGGGATCGCGATCGTCGGCGCCATCAGGAGCCCTTCGCCGTGCGTGAAATCGACCGCGGCCACGCGCGAATGCGTGATGTACGCCTGGATCGGGAGGCCGCGCTGCTGCGCCCATTCCTCGCTTGCGAGCAGCACGCCGGCGGCGCCGTCGGACAGCGCGCTCGAGTTGCCGGCGGTCAGCGTGCCGTGTCCGGATGTCTTGTCGAACGCGGGCTTCAGCGTCGCGAGCTTCTCCAGGCTCGTGTCCGGCCGCAGCACGTTGTCGCGGCTGACGCCGCGGAACGGCACGACGAGCTGATCGAAGAAACCGCGCTCGTAGGCCGCGGCGAGCTTCTGGTGACTCGTCAGCGCGAGCTTGTCCTGATCCTCGCGCGAGACATTCCATTCGCGCGCCATCAGCTCGCAGTGATCGCCCATCGATTTTCCGGTGCGCGGCTCGGCCACGCCTGGGAACGACGGCTTCAGCTCTGCGAACGAAAAGCCCCTGACCGCGGTTTCGACCTTGCTCTTGAAATCCTTCGCGCGGTTCACCGCGAGCACGCGCTGATTCAACGCGCGCGAATACACGATCGGCACGTCGCTGGTCGTGTCCGAGCCGCCCGCGATGCCGGCCTCGATCTGACCCATCGCGATCTTGTTGCCGATGATGATCGTGTTGTCGAGCGAGCTGCCGCAAGCGCGCGCGGTCGTGATGCCCGGAGTCGTCGGCGCAAGACCCGACGACAGCGTCGCTTCGCGCGCGAGATTCCAGTCGAACGCGTGCTTGATCACGGCGCCCCATGCGACATCGCCGAGCTCGAGCCCGTGCAGGCCGAAGCGCTCGACCAGCGAGCCCATCACCTTCACGGACATGCCGAAGTTGCCGATGTCGGCGTACGCGGTGTTGTTGCGGCAGAACGGAATGCGAACGCCGCCGATGATGCCGACACGTCGGGTCGTGGTCACGCTGGTCCTTCTGCGGATGGCTGGCCCCGCGCGCGCGCCTGCGCGCGGATCGGACCCGTATTGTAGGGCGTCGCGCCGCCGATCGGCGCACCAGCGCGCGTCGAAATGATCGGCGCCGGCCGGCCGTTCACGACACGATCACGAAACGCGGCGCTATCGCGCGATATCCGGCGGCGGACCCCAATGCGCCTGATTGTGCCGCCAGAGATCGAGGAACCAGGTGCGGAACATCGGGATCTCTTCGCCGCGCGAATCGTCTTCGAGACCCTCGAGCAGCGTCTGCGGCTTCGCGCCGGCATGCGCGACCGCGATCATGCGATCGAAGAGCTCAGTCCACAGCGGCGTGTATGCGATGCGCGCGACACGGCTTGCGAGGCGCGCGCGCAGCGCCGCGGAATCCGCGCCGCCGCCCGGTTTCAGCGCGACCGCCTGCACCCACGGCGAATCGCTCATCATCAGCAGCGGCTCGAAACCCGCGTGCTCGAGAAACGCGAGCACTTCGTCCGGTGTCGAGAACTGGTTGCGCGCGACGTCCTTGCGCTGACTCGGATCGGCGTTGCGGTGCTGATCGACCTCGAGCATGAAGCGACGCCAGCCGACCTTGCTGGCCAGGTTCCACGTATCGAAATACAGCAGGCCGCCCGGTTTGAGCACGCGCGCCAGCTCCTCGACGTACAGATAGAAGTCTTCCTTGTCCATGTGAATGAACACGGCGACCGAGTACGCCTTGTCGAAGCTCGCATCGGCGATCCCGTCGAGGCGGCTGCGCTTGAGCTCGGTGAAGCCGACGTTGTCCTGAGCCGCGAGACGCGAACGCGCAACGTCGAGCATGTTCCGAGAGATGTCCGCGCCCTCCCAGCGCGCGACCTTCGGCGCGACCTGCAGCCCGATCCGGCCGACGCCGCAGCCGAGCTCGAGCACGCGATCCGCCGGCGCGAATTCGAGCGCGCTGTCGACCTGGCGCGCCGTGTACGCACCTGTCAGCCGCGCGACGTCCTCGCTCGCGCTGCCATCGACCGCAAGCAGCGCGCCGATCGTCGTCGACGCCTTGTCGTCCCAGAAAGCCTTGTAGTTCGTGACCTGCATGAGCGTTTCGCCGGACCTCGTCCGTGATGCGGGGTGGCGATGTTACCGCGTCAGGCGCTGCCAAGAGCGCACATTCCGGACGCAAGCCGCATCACCCCCTCTCCCGCTTGCGGGAGAGGGCCGGGGTGAGGGAAGCCGTGAGACAACCTCCCAAGAGCCCCCTCATCCGCCTTCGTTCATTCGCGCCATCCACGGCGCTCACCCTTCGAGCGGCTCCGCCGTGCAAAACCGCAGTCCAGCCGTTTTGTCTCCCGCAAGCGGGAGAAGGAACAGCGACTCAACGCTTGCGATCGAAATC
>DAISJF010000048.1:0-9311 GCA_036821625.1 Rhodanobacteraceae bacterium | reverse complement strand
GCGAGGCCGAGGTCGGTGCCGTCGCTGAACGTGTAGTGCGTCGGCCAGTCTTCCCCGTCGTAGGCGTGCCCGGAACCGGCGAACGCGGCGATGACGGCGCAAGCGGCCACTTTCATAGACCCCATCCAACGCGCTCCTGACTGCCGGGAGGCCGACGCGACGCACACACGCGACAGCCATCGTTATTTCCGTCAGACTATATCGGAACGCGCCGGGGCGCGCCTTGATCCAAGTCAATCGGCTGTCGATGACCGATGTCCGCGCAGGTACCTGAGATCCTTTGCGATCGCCGCGCAGCACGCCGCGTGCATGCGGCGATAGCGTGCGAGCACGTCTTCGCCGCGCCGCGTCAGTGCCGCGCCGCCTCCGCCGGCACCGCCCTTGCTCGCGGCGACAAGCGGCGCGTCGAAGAGCCGGTTGAGCTCGTCGACGAGCTGCCATGCGCGCTTGTAGCTCATGCGCATGCGCCGTCCCGCGGCCGAGATCGACCCGGTCGCGCGGATGCCGTCGAGCAGATCCGCCTTGCCCGGTCCGAGATCGATGCCAGGCGCGAGCCGCACGCGCAGCCTGACCATTCCTGCGAGTTCACTTGCGCTCATGCGGAGGCTCCGCCATGCCGATCACCAGGCTTGCATCACGCACCGAACCGGCGCGTTCGTCAACCGCCGCGGGGCAAGACATGAGGCACACGCGAATTTTCTGCCTGTTGCTGACTGCGTGTTTCGCGCTTGTCGCGGGCATTTCTCCGAATGCGGCAGAGGCCGACGATCTGCTCGTATTCGCTGCCGCGAGTCTCAAACCTGCGCTTGACGAGATCATTTCGACACAGGAAGTGAGAGCGCTCGGCGATGTGAAGGCGAGCTACGCAGCGAGCTCGCAGCTCGCGCACCAGATCGAAGCCGGGGCGCCCGCCGTGCTGTTCATTTCCGCGGACGAGGACTGGATGGACGAGGTCCAGTCGAAGAACCGCATCGCGCGCGACACGCGTGTGGATCTGCTCGGCAACGCGCTCGTGCTGGTTGCGCCCAGGGACAGTCCGGTGAAGCTTACAATCGCCGATCGCTTCGACCTCGCCGGCGCGCTCGGCAAGGACGGCCACCTTGCGCTGGCCGAACCGAACAGCGTGCCGGCCGGCAAATACGCGAAGAGCGCGTTGGCCAGACTCGGCGTCTGGGACTCCGTGCAGCCGCGCGTCGTTTCCGCCGACAACGTGCGCGCCGCGCTCAATTTCGTGGCGAAGGGCGAGGCGCCGCTCGGCGTCGTCTATCGCTCGGACGCCGTCTCCGAGACGGCCGTTCGCGTCGTCGACACGTTCCCGGCCGGCTCGCATGCACCGATCGTCTATCCGGCCGCGGTTCTATCCGATCACGACACGCCGGCCGCGCGCCGGCTGCTCGGTCTCTTGCGCGAGCCGGCGGCGCAGGCGACTTTCCGTCGCTACGGATTCGACGCGCCGCCGAAACGCTGAACGCAGCAGGCATCATGATCGACTGGCTTTCCCCGCAGGACTGGCAGGCACTCGAGCTCAGCCTGCGCGTCGCGCTGCTCAGCGTCGTGCTGTCGCTGCCGATCGCGCTCGCGCTCGCGTGGCTGCTGTCGCGCAAGCGCTTCGTCGGAAGCACGCTCGTCGAGGCATTGCTGTTCCTGCCGCTGATCCTGCCGCCGGTCGTGACCGGGTATGCGCTGCTCGCGCTGCTGGGACGCAACGCGCCGCTCGGACATCTGCTCGCCGATATCGGCATCGTGTTCGCGTTCCGCTGGACCGGCGCCGTGATCGCGGCGGCCGTGATGGGGTTTCCGCTGCTGGTGCTGTCGATCCGCGTCGCGTTCGACAGCGTCGATCGCCGGCTCGAGGCGGCCGCCGAGACGCTCGGCGCGCGTGCGTGGCGCCGCTTTGTAACGGTGACGCTGCCGCTTTCGCTGCGCGGCATTGCCGCAGGCTGCGTGCTTGCGTTCGCGCGCGCATTCGGCGAGTTCGGCGCGACGATCAGCTTCGTCTCGAACATCCCCGGCGAGACGCGCACGCTGCCGATCGCGATCTATGAGCTCCTCAACGTGCCCGGCGGCATGCCGGGCGTGCAGCGGCTCTCGCTCGTGGCGCTCCTCGTCGCGCTCGGCGCGGCGGCGAGCGCGACCGTCATCGCCGGCGGCGTGCTGCGTCGCGGAGGATCCGATGGCTGACCCGCGCCGCACGGTACGACGGCGATGATCGAATTCTCGATGCGCCACGCGCTCACCGATCTCGAGCTCGACATCGAGTTCCGCGCCGACGCGCGCACGCTCGCGCTGTTCGGCGATTCCGGCGCCGGCAAGACGAGCGTGCTGAATGCGATTGCGGGCCTGCTCAAGCCGCAGCACGGCCGCGTCGTGCTCGATGGGCGCGTGCTGTTCGACAGCGAGAAGCGCATCGACGTGCCGGTCACGGAACGTCGCATCGGTTACGTGTTCCAGGATGGCCGGCTTTTTCCGCACCTCGACGTGCGCGCGAATCTTCTCTATGGCGCGCGCTCGCAGCGCACCGGCGAAGCCGCAAATCCGGATCCGGTGGTTGCGCTGCTCGAGCTGGCCCCGCTGCTCGGCCGGCGACCCTCGACGCTGTCCGGCGGCGAGCGCCAGCGCGTCGCGATCGGCCGGGCGCTGCTCGCGCGTCCGCATGCGCTCCTGCTCGACGAGCCGCTGACGGGCCTGCACTTCGACGCGCGCCGCCAGGTGCTCGAGCATCTGCGCCGCCTCAAGCGCGAGCTCGGCGTGTTCACGGTGCTGGTCACGCATCACGCCGATGAAGTCGCGGCGCTGGCGGACGAAGTCGTGCTGCTCGCCGCCGGCGAGGTCGCCGGCCGCCTCGCGCACGCCGAATTCGTCGCCCGCCACGCGTTGACGAGCGCGATTTCGCCGGCCTGACATTTGTCTCTCTGCGCCGGCGCTCCGATGCTTTGCCCGTTGCGAATAACCGGCTAGGCTAAGCGTTCCCGTTGGGCCTTCGCTGTCGAACACGAGGTCGTCATGACGCTGCGCCACTTCATCTTCGCATTCGCGGTCGCGGTTCTCGTCGCGGGTTGCGGCAGCGGCCCGGTCAAACGCATCACGCCGCCGGCCGTGTCGATTCAGCAGCTCGTCGCGGCGCCGGACGGCAATTGGCACGTGACCTTGCGCGTCCAGAACTACAGCACCGTCGCGATGCGTTATTCCGCATTGCACGTCGCGCTGCATATCGCCGGCGTCGATGTCGGCACCCTCGATCTCAAGCCCGATCTCGATATTCCGCCGAACAGCGCCGACGTGGTCGACGGGACGCTGCATGCCAGCGCAAAACTTCCGCCCGGCGATCTCGAATACCGGATCACGGGCACGATCGACACGAGCGAGCCCAAGGACAATTTCAAAGTCGATCGATCCAGCCGGCTGTCACCCGCGCCCGGGCTGCCTGGCACCTGGCGCTGAGGCGCGCGCAGCGATGGCCCGCTACGCCGCGCCGCTGGCCGACATGCGCTTTGCGCTGTACGACGTGCTCGATGTCGAAACGCTGTTGCGGACGCTGCCGGGCTGCGAAGGCGCGACGCGCGATGTCCTCGACGCGGTGCTCGACGAAGCCGCGAAATTCACCGAGCACGTGCTCGCTCCGCTGAATCAAAGCGGCGATCAGGAAGGCTGCCACTTCGATGCGTCGTCCGCGCGCGTGACGACGCCGGCCGGATTCCGCAAGGCCTACGAGCAATACGTCGAGAACGGCTGGTCCGGGCTCACCGCGCCGGCTGCGTTCGGCGGCCAAGAGATGCCGCAGGTGCTCGGCGCCGCGGTCAAGGAGATGCTCGATTCGGCGAATCTTTCCTGGGGCAACTATCCGCTGCTCTCGCACGGCGCGACCGAGGCGCTGCTGCAGCACGGCGAGGACTGGCAGCGCGAAGCATTCCTGAAGCCGATCGTCGCCGGGCGCTGGACCGGCACGATGTGCCTGACCGAGCCGCATTGCGGCACCGATCTCGGCCTGCTCAAGACGAAGGCGGAGCCGGGCCCCGACGCCAGCTATCGCATCAGCGGCACCAAGATCTTCATCACCGCCGGCGAGCACGATCTCGCCGAGAACATCGTGCATCTCGTGCTGGCGCGGCTTCCGGATGCGCCGGCCGGCGTGAAGGGCATCTCGCTGTTCGTCGTGCCGAAGTTCAAGGTCGGTCGCGACGGCAGGCTCGGCGAACGCAACGCGCTCGCCTGCGGCGCGATCGAGCACAAGATGGGCATCAAGGGCTCGGCGACCTGCACGATGAATTTCGACGGCGCCGAAGGCTGGCTGATCGGCCAGCCGAACAAGGGCCTCGCCGCGATGTTCACGATGATGAACACTGCGCGGCTTGCAGTCGGAATGCAGGGGCTGGCGCTGACCGAGCGCGCCTATCAGAACTCGCTTGCGTATGCGCGCGAGCGGCTGCAGATGCGCTCGCTCTCTGGCGCAAAGTTTCCGGACGAGCCGGCCGATCCGCTGATCGTGCACCCTGACATCCGGCGCATGCTGCTCACTCAGAAGGCGTTCGCCGAAGGCTGTCGCGTGCTCGCGCTGTACGCGTACGCGCAGGAGGACATCGCCAAGCGCGCCGCCGACGCGACCGAACGTGAACGCGCGGACGCGATCGTTTCGTTCCTGACACCGATCGTGAAAGGTCTTCTCACCGAGACCGCAAACGAATGCGCGTACCACGCGCTGCAGGTCTTCGGCGGGCACGGCTACATCGTCGAGCACGGCATGGAGCAGTTCGCTCGCGACGCGCGCATCACGACGCTGTACGAAGGCACGACGCAGATCCAGGCGCTCGACCTGCTCGGACGCAAGGTGCTGCAGCTGCAGGGTGAAGGCCTGAAGCTCTTCCTGCAGGAGATCAGCGCGTTCTGCGAGAAGCATGCGACGGATGCCGCGCTCGCTTCGTTCGTGGGTCCGCTGGTGGTCGCGGCCAAGGATTGGAGCGATCTGACGATGGACATCGCCCGGCGCTCGGCGACGAACCCGGACGAAATGGGCGCGGCGGCCTACGACTATCTTTTCTATTCGGGTTACGTCGCGCTCGCGTACTTCTGGGCGCGAAGCGTCGCCGCCGCGGAATCGAACGCTTCGGCGCTGCGCGGCGCCAAGCGGGATACGGCCCGATTCTATTTCGCGCGCATCCTTCCGCGCATCTATACCCACGGCGCTGCGATTCGCGCCGGTGCGGCGACATTGCTCGACATGACGGACGCGGAGTTCGGTTGAGCGTCTTTCGCCTCGCCCGCTTGCGGGAGAGGCCGCCGTGCGCAGCGCGGCCGCGCGAGGGAAACTTGGAGCGCTGTCTCAAGAGCGCCCTCACCCTAACCCTCTCCCGCGAGCGGGAGAGGGGAAAGTCAGGCGACGGAACGCAACGCAGGTTTAGGGTGCCGTCCCGCTTCGAGCTCGCTCGAGTCGAAGTCGTCGACCGAGATGAACTCGAACGACGCATCGCGAACGCGTCGCAGCAGCGCCGCCTCGGCGCCGCTCAGCACGCCTTTCGCTTCCGCATCGGCGAGTTGCGCGGCGTAGTCGTAGCCCTTCAGCTCGCCGGATTTCGCGGCCTTCAGGAACTTGCGCTCGACCGGCTCGGCCGCGATCACTTCCGGCAGCAGCGCGTTCATGCGGCCGACCGGGTTGTTCGGATTTGGCGTCTTGTAGATGCCGGCAGTCAGGCGATCGCGCGCTTCGTTGGGCGCCGTCAGCAGCGCGGCGACGCGACGGCCGAGTCGATCCGACGGCGGCACTTCGCGGCGGCCGAACGGAAACACCATGAGCCGCAGCAGCCACGCCACCGGGCGCACCGGGAAATTGCGCAGCACGCCGTCGAGCGCCATCTGCATGCGCCAGACGGATTCGTGGAACGCCCAGGCCAGAAACGGCTGATCGGTCGGCGGGCGGTCCTGGTCTTCGTAGCGTTTCAGCATCGCGCTCGCGATGTAGAGATGCGAGAGCACGTCGCCGAGCCGCGCCGAGAGCTTTTCCTTGAACTTGAGCTTGCCGCCGAGCACGAGCATCGAAGTGTCCGCGACGAGCGCGAGCGCGGCCGCGTAGCGATTCAACTTGCGGTAGAAGCGGCGCGTGTACGCATCGCCCGGAACGCGGCCGATGCGGCCGAACGCAAGGCCGAGCACGAAGCTGCGCACCGCGTTCGAAATCGCAAAACCGATGTGGCCGAACAGCGCCGCGTCGAACGCCTTCAACCGCTCGCGGTAGTCGGCCATGCGCAACGCGGCCATCTCCCTCAGCACATACGGATGACAGCGGATCGCGCCCTGGCCGAAGATCATGAGGCTGCGCGTCATGATGTTCGCGCCTTCGACCGTGATCGCGATCGGCGCGCCCTGCCAGCCGCGGCCGACCCAGTTCGAAGGCCCGAGGATCACGCCCTTGCCGCCGTGCACGTCCATCGCGTCCTTCGCGATCTCGCGCGCGAGCTCGGTCGCATGGTACTTCGCGATGGCGGAAGGTACGGCAGGCTTCTCGCCGCGATCGACCGCGGCAGCCGTCGCACGTGTCAGCGCCGTGATCGCGTACGTGTAGCCGCCAATCCGCGCGAGCGCTTCCTCGATGCCTTCGAAGCGTCCGATCGGCATGCCGAACTGCTTGCGGATGCGCGCGTACGCGCCGGTCGCGAACACGGCCGAGCGCGCTCCGCCCGATGTGTTCGACGGCAACGAGATCGCGCGGCCGACCGAGAGGCACTCGACGAGCATGCGCCAGCCCTGCCCGGCCATGTCGGGGCCGCCGATCAGCTGCGCCAGCGGGAGGAACACGTCCTTGCCGCGCACGGGGCCGTTCTGGAACGGCACGTTGAGCGGGAAGTGGCGGCGGCCGATCTCGAGACCTCTGGTCTCGCGCGGCACCAGCGCGAGCGTGATGCCGAGATCTTCGACGTCGCCGAGCAGCCGCTCCGGATCGTACATTCGGAACGCGAGCCCGACGATCGTCGCGACCGGTGCCAGCGTGATGTAGCGCTTGTCGAAGGTCAGGCGCACGCCGACCACGTTCGCGCCGTTCCATTCGCCCTTGCAGACGATGCCGTAGTCGGGAATCGATGTCGCGTCGGAGCCCGCGTACGGACCGGTCAGCGCGAAGCAAGGCACTTCGCGGCCGTCGGCAAGCCGCGGCAAGAAGTAGTCCTTTTGTTCCTGCGTGCCGTAGTGGACAAGAAGCTCGCCGGGTCCGAGCGAGTTCGGCACCGCGACGGTCGAGACCAGCGTCGTCGACATGCCGGCCATCTTCTGCAGCACGGCCGAATGCGCGAGCGCGGAAAAGCCGAGGCCGCCGTATTCCTTCGGGATGATCATGCCGAAGAATTTCTTCTTCTTGAGGAAATCCCAGATTTCCGGCGTGAGATCGGCGCGCTCGTGCGTGATCTCCCAGTCGTTGACCATGCGACAGAGCTCTTCGACCGGACCGTCGAGGAACGCCTGCTCCTCGACCGAAAGCTCCGGCTTGGGCTGCGCCAGCAGTTTCGACCAGTCCGGCTTTCCCGAAAACAGCTCGCCTTCGAAACCGACCGTGCCGGCTTCGAGCGCGATCTGCTCGGTGTCGGAGAGCTTCGGCGTGACTTTCTGGAACAGCGCGAGCAGCGGCGCGCTGAGCTTGCGCCGGCGGAATTCCGGCAGGTTCAACGGCACCGCGATCAGCGCGAACAGCACGAACGGAACACCGACGGCGAGCGCGGGCGATTCAGCGAGCCAGCCGGCGCCGAGAATCGCGACGACGATCGCAACCGTCCAGATGCGCAGGCCGATCCTGAAGTAAGCAGCCGCGAGCGAAACTGCGATTGCGGCAATGAAGGGAATGAAATCGCTCACGGTACGGACTCCTTGCCCTGCAGCGTTCCGAGAAACTGCACGACATGACGGGTGAACACGATGTTATCGTCACCGACGACCATGTGCGTGGCGCGCGGCACGACGACATGCTGCGCGTGCGGCGCGAGCGCGAGAAACTCCTCGATCGTCGCCGGCGAGACGATGTCGCTGGCGCCGCCGGAGATCAGCAGCGCCGGGATCGAAAGGCGGCGCGCGGCCTCGATCAGCAGCGGCTGCTGACGCTCGCTGCCGCGCGCGAGCTCATCGAGCAGGCGCGGATCCCAGTGCCAGCGCAGGCGGCCGTCGCCGTGGTCGGCGAGCAGCGAGCGCAGCCGTTCGGGCGATTTGGGTTCCCTGCGATGCGGCAGATACGCGCCGATTGCCTCGGCGGCTTCTTCGAGCGAATCGAATCCGTGCGGGTGCGCGCGCATGAAATTCAGAATGCGCTCGACGCCGCGGGGTTCCCAGCGCGGCGTCACATCCACGAGAACGAGCGCACGGAACAGCGATGGATTCGCCGCCGCGGCCGCAAGACCGACGAGGCCGCCCATCGAGGCGCCGATCAGCACCGGCGGCGACGCGAGCATCCCGACGATCGCGGCCAGATCGCCGCGCATCTGCTCCCAGGTGTACGGGACCTCGCCGCGCCAGTCGCTGTCGCCATGGCCGCGCGCGTCGTAGGTGGTGCATGGGTAGCCGCGCCGCGCCAGCAGCTCCGCGCTCGAAGACCACGCGTGCCGCGTCTGCCCGAAACCGTGGGCGAACACGATGCCCTGACCCTGCGTCGAACCACGCGTTTCGACGGCGAGCGCGAGGCCATCGGGACGCTCGAGCCGACCGACGGAAGATCCCGGAAGCGATGCCGCGACGCAGGCCATACGCAGCAGTATGGAATGCGCTGCCGTGGAAATCAATACGGCAGCGTATGTGAATCTATCTCATTGAGTGGATTCCAAATATCCGCGAAATTGCTTCAAAAGCGCACGCCGATGCGGCACACTCCGGGGATGATCGCTGTCGCAAGGCTCGAACCGAAAGGCCGCCTCTCCGCCGCGGACTGGGAAAACGCGGCGCTGGACACCCTGGCCGAGAGCGGCCTCGGCGCCGTCGCCGTCGAATCGCTGGCGCGGCGGCTCGGCGTGACCAAGGGCAGCTTCTACTGGCATTTCCCGACCCGCGAAGCGCTGATCAAGGCTGCGCTCGAGCGCTGGGAGCGGCGCGACGAAGACGAGGTGATGGCGCCGATCGAGCCGATCGCCGATCCGCGCGCGCGCCTGCGTGAGCTTTTCCTCCGGGTCAGCCGCGAGATGCAGTCGCACGTGATCTACGCATCGCTGATGCAGTCGCTCGACCACCCGCTGGTCAAGCCGGTCATGACGCGGGTCTCGCAGCGGCGCCTGGATGTCCTCGCGCGTGCCTACCGCCAGGCCGGCTTCGACCGCAGCGCCGCAGCGCATCGCGCGCGGCTCGCTTATTCC
>DAISJF010000047.1:0-9365 GCA_036821625.1 Rhodanobacteraceae bacterium | reverse complement strand
GTCGAGCGTGATGATGCCGATACTCGGTTACGTCATCGGCACCGGCGACCATCAACGCGCTCAGCGCGTGTTCGGCGACGCGACCCGCTACTACCAGTTCATGGGCCTTCTCATCGCAGGCGTCGGCTTGCTCTGGGCTCGTCCGATTGTGGCGCTGATGTACGGCGATCGCTATCTCGCGGTGGTGCCGGTCTTTCGCATCATGGTCATGACGGCGGGCCTGCTGCTCGCAAATGGTGCCTTCGCGGCGATTCTCGGCAACAGCGACAACCAGCCCTTCCGCGTCGGCGTTGCCGTGCTGTCCTTCGTGATCTCGCTTGCCTTCGCGCTCGTCCTGATTCCGCGCTACGGTCTGATCGGCGCGGCGGTCGGGCAGGCGATGTCGAGCGTTGTGTACACGACCGTCGTCGTGATCGGCATCCGCAGGTTCTCGGGCTTCGAGCTGCCGTGGGCTCCGCTCGCGAAGCAATATGCGATCGCGCTCGGCGCCGGACTCGTCGCACTGGCCATCACGATGAGCGGCAACGGCATACTGATGGAAGGGCTGGCCGGAATCGTCTACGCGCTGCTGCTCGCGACGATATCGTTGCGTGCCGGCGTCTGGCGCGCCGACGAGCGCGATCATCTGGCGGGTCTGCTCTCGGGGTATCCGCCGCTGCGCTTCCTGTGCCGGTTTCTTTCCACGAACGTTGCGACCACCGACCCGCAACGCAAGAGCTGAGACACTCGCTGCCGCACATCGATCACATGTCACGAGCCCGCACGACCATCTTCGCCTGCCCTGCCGCGTCGCTCATCGCCGCCGACGCGTGGTGCTGCAGACGGTCACGGGCTCTGCCGCGCCCAGGCCGGCGCTCAACGAAGGGACTCGTCGCATCATGAGCTTCGCCGCCTACCTCCTTTACATGGCCCTGGCGTTCCTGCGTCCGACCGAGCTGTTCTGGCCCGATCTCGAGGAATACCGGCCGATGCTGTGGCTCTGGGCGTTCGCATTCGTCTCGGCGCTGGTGACCGTGCTCGCCCGCCGGCAGATCGCCGGACGGCGCCTGTATTTCGGATTGCTCGGACTCTTCGTCGCGACGATCGCGGCCTCGCAGATCGTCAACGCCTCGTGGTCCGGCGGCGTCGATGCGGTGTCGAGCTTCAGCACGTCCGCGATGTTCTTCGTGCTGAGCTGCATGAACCTGACTACGACGCGAAGAGTGCGGGTCACCTGCACGGTGCTGCTGATCTGCATCACGATCAACGCGGTCATGGGTGTCGTCGCTTACCACTACGGATGGATGTCCGAGCAGCTCGTGCAGCGGCAAAATGCGGACACGCAGGTCAACGTGTTCGAGACCGTCGAGCCTGACGTCATCCCCGCCGAGGACATGTCCGGGCAGTTCCTGTGGCGCGTGCGCAGCGCCGGCTTCCTCAACGATCCGAACGATTTCGGACAGGTACTCGTGCTGGTCCTGCCATTCCTGTGGGCGTTCTGGGAAAGGCGGCACATGATCCGCAATCTGATCTGCGTCGCGGCTCCGACGGCGATCCTGCTCTATGCGATCTTCCTGACCTACTCGCGCGGTGCTCTGGTCGGTCTCGCCGCGCTGCTGATCTTCGTCGCGCGCAGACGGCTGGGCACGATCAAGGTCGCGGTGCTGGCCGGGCTGCTCATCGTCGGCGCAAGCGTGGCCGACGTCGGGTTTGGCGGCCGCGAATTCTCGACCAAGGAAGAGTCCGCCGGCGAGCGCATCGAAGCGTGGTACGCAGGCTTGCAGATGATGAAGGCCAAGCCGGTGTTCGGCATCGGCTACGGCAACTTCCTTCAGGTCCATCCGCTCACGGCGCACAATTCGATCGTGCTCTGCTTCGCGGAGCTCGGTCTGGTCGGATATTTCTTCTGGGGCGCGTTGCTCGTGCTCGCTTATCGCGAGCTGGATCAGGTCCTGCGACGAACCCCGCCCGGATCGCCCAGCAACCGGCTCGTGTCGATGCTGCTGCCGGCATTCGAGAGTTTCATGGTCTGCGCCTGGTTCCTTTCGCGCACGTATCAGCCGACGCTGTATCTTCTGCTTGCGTTCTGTGCGAGCGCGGCCTGGTGCGCGCGACGCGAAAGCGCCGAGGGCGACGCGGCGGTCGCGGACTGGCCTCAGGTCTCATGGCTGATCCCGACGCTGGTCGCGAACGTCGCCGGCATCGCGGCCGTCTACGCGTTCGTCGTGTTGAGCCGCGCCGTGGGCTAGCGTTGTTGAGCGCATGCTAGACTCCGAACGAGTTGACGGACCAGCGCGCGGGTTCTTCCGGGCCGATGCGCAGAACCGGCCGGCGCTTGGCCATTCGATGATCGACGATCCGAAATGACTGCACTGGGATGGTTCATCGCAATCGTCGTCGTCGCGCTTCTGGCTTTCGTCGTCCAACTCATCCGTCAGCGCAACATCACCGTCTGGCTGCCCAGCTATGTGCGCCAGGACTGGCGCGCGCCCGCCGCTCCGGGCGCCACTCGACATCTCCTGTTCTGCTTCGTCGATCATTACGAACCGCGCTGGGCGCAGCCCGACTACGCGGTCGAATGCGCGCGCGTCGCGCGCTGGCGCACCGACTATCCGCGTCTGTGCGCGAGCCACCGCGATGCGGACGGCCGCCCGCCGATACACACGTTCTTCTACCCGGAAGAGGAATACCGGGCCGAGCACATCGATGTGCTGGTCGAGCTGTGCCGCATGGGTCTCGGCGAAATCGAGGTGCACCTGCACCATCACGACGATACCGAGGAAGGTCTGCGCGAAAAGCTTCGTCGGTTCACCCGCGATCTCGTCCAGCGGCACGACGCGCTGCCGGTCGATGCGCGGACCGGCCAGGCGCGCTGGGCATTCATCCACGGCAACTGGGCGCTCGACAACAGCTATCCGGACGGCACGCGCTGCGGCATCAACAACGAGCTGATCATCCTGCGCGAGGAAGGCTGCTACGCGGACTTCACGTTTCCGGCCGCGCCCGATCCGTGCCAGACCAGCACGATCAACAAGATCTACTACGCGACGGACGATCCCGATCGACCGAAGTCGCACGACCGCGGCGAGCGCGTGCGCGTCGGCGGCGAGCCGGTCGGCGATCTGATGCTGATCCAGGGCCCGCTCGGCTTCCGCTGGAACCGGCGCAAGTTCGGCATATTTCCGCGCATCGAGAATGCCGACGTGCGCGCGAGCAGCCCGCCCGATGCTTCGCGCATCGACGACTGGGTCCGCACCGGCATCCACGTGCGCGGCAGGCCCGAGTGGGTGTTCGTCAAGATCCACACGCACGGCGCGCAGGACGTCGACGCCGCCACGCTGCTCGGCGCGCCGATGGACGAGGCGTTCCGCTATCTCGAATCGCGCTACAACGACGGCAAGGAGTGGAAGCTCCACTACGTCAGCGCGCGCGAGATGTACAACATCGTCAAGGCCGCCGAAGCCGGGCACGACGGCGATCCCGGACGCTATCGCGATTTCGCGATCCCGCGTCCGCGCTATGCCCGAACCGGCGGCCGCTGAGCCCCGGCTTGGCGATGCTGGCCGCACTCTTCTTCACGTCGGTCGGGCTGATCGCGTTCGCGTATTTCGGCTATCCGCTGCTGCTCGCGATCATCGCGTGGCTCGCGCCGAAACCGGTGCGGCGCGCGCCGTTCACTCCGCGAGTCACGATCGTCGTCGTCGGCTACAACGAAGAGGCTGCGATCGCGGCGAAGGTCCGGAGCTGCCTCGCCCAGCACTATCCGCGCGAATGCCTGCGTGTTCTGATCGTCTCCGATGGTTCGACCGACGCCATGCCCGTCGTCGTGCGCGATTGCGGCGACACGCGCGTGCAGCTTCTCGCGTTCGAGCAGCGGCGCGGCAAGGCGGCGTGCCTGAACGATGCGCTTGCTGCAAGCCAGGACGAATTCGTCGTGCTGAGCGACGCGCGTCAGCCGCTCGACGCCGACGCCGTGGCGTTTCTGATGGAGAACTTCGCGGACGACGCGGTCGGCGCGGTCAGCGGGGAGCTCCGGTTCCGCACCGAGGGCGCGACCGGCTTCGCCGAAGGCATCGATGCGTACTGGCGCTACGAGAAGTTCATCCGGCAGAAGGAAAGCGATATCGGTTCCGCGGTCGGCGTCTCCGGCGCCCTGTACGCGCTGCGCCGCGCGCTCTGGCAGCCGATACCGCCGCAGACGATTCTCGACGACGTGATGATTCCGATGAACGTCGCGATGCAGGACCGTCGCGTCGTGTTCGACGCGCGCGCGGTGGCCTGGGACCGGCCATCGCATTCCGCCGCGCGCGAGCGCGTGCGCAAAGTGCGCACGCTCGCCGGAAATTTCCAGTTGATCGCGCTGCGGCCGGATTTCCTTTTGCCCGGACGCAATCCGCTGTTCGTGCAACTCTTCTGCCACAAGCTCCTGCGGCTCATCGTTCCGCTCGCGATGGCGCTGGCGCTCGCCGCCAATGCGATGCTCGCCACGCAAGGCGCGTTCTGGGCGTTCGTGCTCGCAGCGCAGCTCGGATGCTATGGTATTGCGCTCGCCGGCCTCGTCGTTCCATCGCTGTGCCGGTGGCTGCCGGTCCGTCTGCTGGCAACGTTCCTCGCGCTGAACGCATTCGTCGTTCTCGGCTTCGCCTCGTTCGCGTTCGATCGGGAGGCGCATCTGTGGCGAACGAATCGCGGCACGGTCTGAGCGGACGGGTCGGGCAACACGATCAGGGGCTCTCGGGATGCTGAGAATCGGAATCGTCGGCTGCGGCAAGATCGCGGACGCGCACGTGGAGCAGATCCGTGCACTCGGTCGCGGCGAGGTCGTTGCGGTCTGCGACAGCGAGCCCCTGATGGCCGAGCAGCTCGCCGTGCGGATGAACGTGGCGGCTCGCTACACGGACTTCGCGCGGATGCTCGCCGAAGCGCGGCTCGACGTCGTCCACGTCGCAACGCCACCGTCCTCGCACGTCGCGCTCGCCGGCGCGGCGATGGATGCGGGCTGCCACGTGTTCGTCGAAAAGCCTTTTGCGCCGACCGCCTCTGATGCCGAGATCATATTCGCGCGCGCGCGCGAAACCGGTCGACGCGTGTCCGTCAACTACCTCTACAACTTCGAGACGCCCGCGCTCGACCTGCAGGCGATGCTCGACCGCGGCGAGCTCGGCGAGATCGTCCATCTCGAAACCGCATACGGCTACAACCTCGGCGGCGATTACGGGCTCGCCCTGATGAGCGATCCTCAGCACTGGGTGCACCGGCTGCCCGGACGACTGTTCCACAACGTGCTCGATCACGTGCTCGCCAAGGTCGTCGCGCATCTCGGCGACGACGCGTCCGTGCAAGTCGTCTCGTTCCGGCGCCGCGACGCGTCCGGCGATGCCGCACTCGACGCAATGCCCGACGAGCTGCGCTTCCTGATCCGGAGCGGCGGCGTGACTGCGAGCGGCATCGTCAGCGCGCACGCGCGGCCGGTCGCGCATTCGCTCAAGGTGTACGGCGCGCGCGATTCGGTCGAGCTCGATTACGCGACCCGCACGATCGTCCGCAGCGCCCGGCAGAACCAGCCGAGCGCGATCGGACGCCTGTTTCCGGCGTGGGCGCAGGCGCGCCAGTACAAGCGCAACGGCTGGCGCAACGTCGGCCGGTTCCGGCGTCACGAATTCCACTATTTTCAGGGCATGCGCGTGCTGCTGGCACGCTTTTACGACGCGATCGAAACCGGCGCGCCCGATCCGATCCCGCCCGACCAGATCCTGCGCGTGTGTCGGCTGATCGACCGCATCGTCGACGCGATGAAGCCGATGCCATGAAAGTGCTCGTGACCGGCGCGGCAGGGTTTCTCGGCTCGCGGCTCTGCGAAAGCCTGCTGGCCAACGGCGTCGACGATCTGCGCATGCATTTCCGCAGCGCGCCGCCTAGCGGACGCATCGAGGCGATGCGTGCGCGCCATCCTGGCGCACACATCGAGACCGTCGGTGCGAACCTGCTCAACCGCGGCGCGCTCGGACCGCTCGTGTCCGGCGTCGACTGCCTCGTGCACGCGGCCGCCGCGATGCGCGGGTCCGCGGCGGACATGTTCGCGAACACCGTCGTCGGCACGCGCAATCTGCTCGATGCGGCGTGCGCCGCGAAGGTGCGCCGCATCGTGCTGATCAGCTCTTTCGCCGTGTACCGCACCGAAGGCCTTGCCGACGGCGCCCAGCACGACGAGAACGTACCGATCGAGCCGGTCGGCGCCGAGCGCGGCTCGTATGCGTACGCGAAGACGCGCCAGGAACATCTGTTCGAGGAATACCGCGAGCGCTTCGGGTTCGAATCGGTCGTGATGCGGCCGGGCGTGATCTACGGGCCCGGCACGAGTCCGCTCTCGACACGCATCGGCGTCCGCGCGTTCGGCACGTTCTTTCTGCTCGGCGGAAGCGCGACGTTGCCGCTCACCTACGTCGACAACTGTGCGGACGCGATCGCGATCGCCGCGCTGCGCGCGCCGCCCGGCAGCGCGTTCAACGTCGTCGACGACGGCCTGCCGACCTGCGCCGATTACCTGCGCGAATATCGCGCGCGTGTCGAGCGGGTCCGCGTGATGCCGGTTCCGTACTGGGCGTTCCTGCTCGGTGCGCGCGTGCTCCAGCGTTATCACGCTGCTTCGAAAGGACAGCTGCCGGCCGTGTTCACGCCGTATGTCGTGCGTTCGATGTATCGGCCTCTGCGCTATTCGAATCAGGCGCTGAAGGCCATCGGCTGGACGCCGAAGGTATCGGTCGCCGACGGCATGCGCGCGACGTTCGAGGCGCTCGCGGCGAAGCTATCGACCACAACCTGACGCACGCGAAACCGATGGCTCAGCCTCCGAGCGCGTCGCGATAGAGCTCGTCGTATCGTGTCCGCATCGTCGCGACCGACGCGTGATCTTCGGCCCATTTCGCGGCGGCGACCCCGTATGCGCGGCGCCGCGACGGGTCTGCAAGCAACGCATCGAGCGCGGCGCCGAGCGCGACCGCGTCTCCGGAAGGAACCAGCAATCCGGTCACGCCTGCGCGGACGATCTCGCGATTGCCGCCGACGTCGGTCGCGACGATCGGCAGGCCGGATGCGCTCGCCTCGAGCAGTGCGATCGACAAGCCTTCGGACAGCGACGGCTGCGCGAAGACGTCGAAAGCCGGCAGAAGATCCGTCACGTCGGAGCGTTCGCCGGCGAAACGCACGCGCTCGGCGAGCCCGAGCTCGGCGGCGCGCGCGCGCAGCATCGCCTCGAGATTTCCGCCGCCGATCAGGACGACGACGAGATCGGGATACTGCGCGGCGAGTCGCGGGAGACATTCCAGCAGCAACGCGTGATTCTTGATCGCGACGAGCCGTCCGACGCAGCCGACGACGAGCGCCGACTCGGCGAGACCGAGCGCCTCGCGGGCGCGACGCCTGCGTTCCGCGGTCGGGCGAAAACGCGCGACCGGTATGCCGTTCGTGATCGTGACCGCGCGCTCCGCGCGGACCAGCCCGGAGTCGACGTAGTAGTGATAGACCTGAGCGCTCACCATCGCGGCGCGCCGCGTGCGCTTGAGCGAGAGACTGAAAAACCAGCGCAGTTTCCGATCGGTCAGACGCGTGCCCATGTCGTGACAGGTGACGACATGCGTCGGCGCGCGCGCACGTCCGAACAGCGCCGTCGCCGTGTAATAGTTCGGCGTGAAATTGTGCGCATGAACGATGTCCGCACGAGGCGCGCCGAGGCTCGCGCGCAGCGCGCGCAGCACGGCGACGTCGAACGCCTTGCGCTTGCCGCCGATCCGGACAGGAACGCCGGCGCTCTCGACCTCGGCGCGGAAACCACCGGTATCGAGGATGCTGAACACTACGACTTCATGCCCGGCGCGACGCTGTTCCACGGCGAGATCGGCGACGACGCGCTCGAGCCCGCCGCGCTCGAGCGAATCCACGACGTGGACGATGCGCAGCGCGTGCGGATTCATGTGTTCGTGAGACATGCAGGAAGCCGACCGACGAAGTGGGCGCGGCGCATCTCGCCTTCACGACGATTTCCTTTCCGCGGCACCTTGCGGGCCGCACGCCAGTTCTTGGTCTATTATTGCAGAGGCCGCGGTCACCTAGCGAGCGCGCCTCCCGACACACCATCGTGCCGTCATGACGCAAACCGCCCGCGAGCCGCGAACCCGATCGACTTCTCTCTCCGACGCCGCGGTCTGCCTGCTCGGTCCCGAGATCGAGCACCGCGAATCGCTGCGCGCGATGCTCGAGGGTCGCGCACGACACGTGCACTGGATCTGCGATTCGCACACGTTCGCGCGCCAGCGCAAGCAAAGCCGACGCAGCCGTCTCGGCCGCAGCTTCGATCTCGTCGTCGGCACGCGCGACCGGGACTATCTCGATCATCTCATGTCGGAAATCGACGCGAACGACACGTCGATCGTCGTCGCGTACTGGGGAACGCTGCCGCTCGCCGACGTGATGGCGTTGAAGCGCGCGCGGCCGTCCATCACGATCGCCGCGGTGATGCTGTGCTATCCGCTGTCGCTGGAGCCTCTGGGCATCCTGCGCCAGATCGCGATGCTGCGGCGCGCGGCGTCGCGTCTCGACGGCGTCATTTGCCCGACCGTTGAGATGGCCGCGTATCTCGAAGACCGCGTCTTCGGCGGACGCGCTCCGCCGTGCGGGATCGTCGCGCCGTGCTGGCCCGCACAGTTCCAGCCGACATCGCGCGCGCCGGATGCCGGCGCTCATCCGAATCTCGTCTATGTCGGACGCACGGACCTTTCCGGCGCGACGGTCCACAAGGCCGACGACCTGCGCCCGCAGATGCGCGAAATCCTCGATGCGGGCATCGAGCTGCACCATGTGTACTCGGCGGAGACCGCCGACGGACATCCCCGACGCAAGACCTTCTCGCCGCGGACGATCGATCTCCTGATCGCGATGATGTCGGGTTTCGATGCGAGTCTCGTCGCGTACAACCTCGCCGCGTGTCGACGCACCGACCGCTTCGACCTCACCGTGCCGGACCGCCTGCTGTCGAGCGTCGCCGCCGGCGCGCCGATCGCGATTCCGCGACGAGGCTACGCGGCATCGAAGCAGTATCTGCGCCACTACGACGCGGTCATCGAGTTCGAAACGCCGGGCGATCTCAAGGCTCGGCTGTCCGACCGCGACGCCGTTCGCAAGCTCAGGGACCAGGGATGGGCCGCGCGGCATCGCTACACGGCCGAGGCGCAGGGTGCCGATCTCGCGGCATTTCTCGAGCGCGTGCGCGCGTCCTGAGCGACCGCAGCTCAGTGCTGCACGGCGCCGAGATCCGCGCCGGCACCCGACGCGGAGCGCGCGACGGGCTTGAACGATTTGTCGAGCTGCCAGAGCACCGGATGCGTTCGCGC
>DAISJF010000046.1:0-9370 GCA_036821625.1 Rhodanobacteraceae bacterium | reverse complement strand
AGCCGATCAGGATCGAGACGAAGAGAAAGCCGGCGAGGAACGTCGTCGCGAACACCGTCAGCTCGACCGGCAGCGGCGTTGCACTCTTCCAGGGCGCGCACGGCAACCAGATCATCGGCAACCTGATCGGCGTCGGCTGGAGCGGCGATGCGAGCGGGCACTTCACGAATCTCGGCAACGGCACGCGCGGCATCTACCTCGCCGGCCACGACAACGAGATCAGCGGCAACTGGATCGGCGACAACGCGCAGTCGGGCATCGCAGTCGCGAACGGCGGCGCGACCGGCAACACGATCGAGAACAACCAGATCGGCTTCCTCTGGGGCACGACGGGACACGGCAACGGCCAGGCCGGCGTCCACTTCTCCGGCAGCGCCGGCGATGCACCGGGCCCGAACACGGTGCGCTTCAACACGATCACGTACAACGCGACGCAGGGCGTCTGGGTCGCGATCGGGCAGGGCAACAAGATCCGCCGCAACGGCGTCGCTGCGAACGGCGGCCTTGGCATCGATCTCGCCGGGTCCGGCGTGCTGCCGAACGATGACGATGCCGCTTCACAGCCGCCCGACTACGCGAATCGTGGCGTCAACTTTCCGGTGCTGACGAGCGCGATCGGCGGCGACACGAGCGGCACGTTCACCGGGTCGCTCGAATCGACGCTCGGCGACCACCGCATCGATTTCTATCAGACGAGTACGGGCTGCGATCCCGACGACAACCGGCAGGCCGAGTTCTGGATCGGCAGCGCGCTGATCACGATCTCGACCGGAAGCGGCGGCGAAGGCGTCGAGAACTTCTCCGTTCTGCTCGACGCCGGCGACTTCGGCACGATTCTCGGCGGCGCCGGCATCACGGCGACGGCGACCGATTCGGCCGGCAACACGTCCGAGCTCTCCGGCTGCGTCGTGTATTCGAACGATACGATCTTCGCGGACGGCTTCGATCCGTAGACATCACGACATCCGCGAAGCGGCGCGGGCGCCGCCGCTTCGCGTGATGCCCCCGGGCTCAGGCGCCGGTCTTCGCGGTCATCGCATTGCCGTGCTTCGCCGGGACCGGATGTCCGGCCTTGACCTCGGCCACGAGCTCGCGTGCCGCTTTCGCACGCGGATCGTCCGCGCCGAAGAACTGCTCGCGCAGCGCAATGCCCTGTTGCAGCAGGCGCAGGCTTTCCTCGCGTGTGTCCGCGCGCGACGCCAGCGACTCGCCGAGCGCCAGCCGCGCGTTCGCCGAAAGCAGATGCAAACCATCGGGTGGAAGCAGCTTCGCGTACGAATCGAGCGCCGCGCGCCATTCGGCTTCGGCTTCGTCGTTGCGATCCGCCGCGGCGAGCGCGAGCCCGTAGTAATAGTGCGCGAGCGCGGTGTCGTGCGAGCGCTCGCCGTCGACCTTGACGCCGGTATCGCGCGCCTCGCGGCCTAGCTCGATCGCGCCCGGACCGTCGCCGCGCAACAGGCGCACGTGGCTGAGCCTCGCCTCGACGAGCGCCGTATCGGTTTGCTTGGCCGACGCGAGCGTCGTCAATGCTTCACGCAGATCCGCTTCCGCGCTTTCCAGCCGGCCGGTCTGCATCTCGACTTCCCCGAGCGTCGACAGCGTCTCGGCGACCTCGGTCGGGTCGCTTCCGGAATGCTGCTTGAGGAAATCGCGGACCTTGCCGAGCAGGAGCTCGGCTCGCGCGTATTCGCCGAGATGGACCATCATCTCCGCGTCGTTGAGGCGCAGCTCGCCGAGCAGCTCTTCGTTGACCGGCGTGTGCGACTCGGCGAGCGTGATCATGCGCGCATAGCGCTGGCGCGCGTCTTCGATGTGGCCGGCCTCGAACTCGGTGAGTCCGGCGACTTCGCCGAGGCGCAGCGCGCGCGTGCTTGATTCGCCGAACACGCGGCCGTTCAGATCGAGCGCACGCTGCAGCTCCGGAAGCGCTTCGTCGTAGCGGCCCATCTGCTCGAGCGCGGTTCCGAGCAGCTGGCCGAGCGTTGCGTTTTCCTGGTCGTCTGCGCCGTTGGTCTTGGCGCTCAGCGCAAGCGCCTGCCGGTACGAATCCACCGCGAGCGGGAAATCATGCTCGCGGCGCGCCAGGTCGCCTTTCATCTCGAGCGCCTTGTAGAGCAGCGCGTCATCGACCGGCGGGCGGCTTGCGAGCGCGAATGCTTCTTCGGCGTAGCGCTTGAGGCGATCCATGTCTGCGTGCTTGAGAGCCACCCAGCTCGCCGTATACAGCGTGCGCGTGAGCTCGTTCGCGGGCGGATTCGGCACTGCGCGCAGGCGTGCGACCGCATCGTCGGCAAGGTCCTGCGCCCGGGCGAGATCGCCCATCGAGGCGACCTCGGTCGCCCAGAACCGCTCGTCGGCAACCGCGAGCACCGCATCTTCGGGCCGTGACTTCAACGGTTCGAATGCCTGCGCGTGCAGCGCCGCGGCCTCCTTGTACTGATCGAGCTGGAAATAGATGCGGCCGAGCGTCACCTGGAGCTCGGCCTTGAGGCGGGACTGATCGTCCGGGATCTTGTCGAGGCGGCGCACGCCGAGATCGACGGCGTCGCGCAGCGTGACGACTTTTCCCTGCGTCGCGTTCGGGTTGGCTTTCTCGAAAAGCCCGAGCACGAAATCCTTGACCGCGGCGCTGGTCTGCGCTTCGTGCAACGCGCTTTCGGCGGCGAGCTCCCGCTGATGCGCTTCGAACGCGATGCCAGCCGCGCCGAGCAGCATCGCGAAGACGGCCGCCGTGCCCGCCGCGAGCGGCAGCCAGTGGCGGCGCACGAACTTGCGCAGGCGATACGTGCGCGTGCCGCCGCTCAGAGCGCGACGGTCGAGATAGGCGCGCAGATCGTCGGCAAGCGCGCCGACGGTCGGATAACGCGCGTCGGGCGACTTCGCCAGCGCACGCTGGATGACGTGCTCGAGATCGCCGCGCAGCGCGCGGCGCAGTGCATCACTCGATGTGCCGCGCGCGCCGGCGATCGCCGTCGCGTTCGCGGGTGAGTTCGCGGCGGGCGGACGATCGATCGCGCGCTCCAGCGCCTCGGGCGATTCCTCGACGATCGCCTTCGGCCAGCTGACCTCGCCGAGCTCGGCGCGCCGATACGGCATGCGGCCGGCGAGCAGCCGATACAACAGGACGCCGAGCGCGTACTCGTCGGTCGCGATCGTGATCGGCTCGCCGAGGATCTGCTCCGGCGCGGCGTATTCGCGCGTCATCGGCTGCAGCGCCGTGCCGGTGTGATCGGCGGCCGTGGTGTCGGCCGCGAGCGGCTTGGCGATGCCGAAATCGAGCAGCTTCGGCTCGCCGCCGCGCGTTACGAGGATGTTCGATGGCTTGATGTCGCGATGCACGATCAGGTTGCGGTGTGCGTATTGCACGGCATCCGCGATCCCGGCGACGAGCGCGACGCGCTCGCGCACGCCGAGCCGGCGCTCGTCGCACCAGCGGTCGATCGGCTCGCCCTCGACGAGCTCCATTGTGAAATACGGCGCGCCGTCGTCGGCGACGCCGCCGTCGTGCAATGTCGCAATGTTCGGGTGCGCGAGCTGCGCCAGCACGTCGCGCTCGCGCAGGAAGCGGCGCTGCAGCTCGGGGTTCGTGAACTCGCCGCGGATCAGCTTCAGCGCGACCTGCCGCTTGAACTGTCCGTCCGCGCGCTCAGCGAGAAACACCTGGCCCATGCCGCCGGCGCCGATCTCGCGCACGAGCACGTATGGACCGATGTGCGCGCCGACCGACGGACCCGATGCATCGCCGCGCCAGGCGGCGAATGCCGGCCCGATCAGGCGCCCGCCGCTGCTGAGGAAGTCGCTGTGCGGACCGCTCTGCGCGGCGAGCAGCGAGCGCAATTCTTCGAGCGTGTCCGCGTCGTCGCCGCACTGCGCGGCGATCCAGCGCTCGCGCTCGACTTCGGGAAGGTCGACCGCGGCAGCGAACAGCGCCTTCACGCGTGGCCAGTCGACGCTCATTGCGTCGCCGCGTCGAGCTCGCGGCGCAGGAACGCGCGTGCGAGCTCCCAGTCGCGACGCACGGTGCGCTCGTGACGCTGCATGGTCTCGGCGATCTCGTCGAAAGTGAGGCCGGCGAAGAAATGCCATTCGACGAGCTGCGCGAGATCTGCGTCGCGCTGCTCCAGCGCGCGCAGCGCGGTGTCGACCTCGAGCGCGCGCACGAGATCCGCGTCGGCGAGATCCAGCGCGGTGTCGAGCTCGACCTTGTGCTGATCGCCGCCGCGTTTTTGCGCGCCGCGCTTGCGCGCGTGCTCGATGATGATCTGGCGCATCGCACGCGCGGCGAGCGCGAAGAAATGCGAGCGATCGCGCAGCGGCTTGCCCTGCCGATCGCTGAAGCGCAGATACACTTCGTGGACCAGCGCGGTCGGCGTCAGCGTCGCGCCCGGAATGCGCCGCAGCGACTGCCCGGCGCGGCTTCTCAGCTCGTTGTAGACGATGCGATAGGCCGCGTCGGCGGATTCCGAATCGCCCGACTGCGCGGCGTTCAGCAGATCGGTCAGTTCTCCCGATGCCGACATCGGCCTCAGCGCCCGTCGTCAACCTGCGCTGAGTCTACATCCAGCCGGGCAGCGCGATTCGGGCGCCACGTCCGGTTCGGGGCCCGGCAAGGCCGTCCGTGGCATTCAGGCAAGGCATGCCGCCCAGCGCGGAAGTGCCGACGTCAGCAACATGCGGCATCCGCGGTCTAGGCGTCGTTTGCCATGGGAAGTCCGACGATGCGTGCCCCGGAGCTCGTCATCGACACGGCGCCAGCGCCGGACGAGATTCAATATCTCGAAGATCGCCTGTACGAGTTCAATGCGACCGCCACCGGCATCACCGACGGCGAGTGGCTTGCGTTCTTCGTGAGGGAGACGGACGATCGCATCGTCGCGGGGATCGCCGGCGCCGTGTGGGGCGGGTGCCTCGAAATCCGCCAGTTCTGGATCGATGAGGGGCGTCGGCGGCAGGGACTCGGGACACGGCTTCTCGCCGCCGTCGAAGAAGAAGCGCGCCGGCGCGGCTGCCGGCAGATTCTTCTCGCCACGTTTTCATTCCAGGCGCCGGAGTTCTACGCGAAGCGCGGGTTCGAAGTCGTCGCCTCAGTGGACGACCATCCGCGCGGTCACACGAATCTGATCCTGCGCAAGCGCCTCGTCGGTTCGCGCTGACCCGGAGCCTGCTTTCGCCTCTCCCGCTTGCGGGAGAGGCCGCGCCAACGGCGCGGGTGAGGGGAATCTTGTCGCGGCGCACGGGACGAAAACGATGAAAACAAACGCCCTCTATCGAATGCGCTTCACGTATCCCGAGAGCTGGTCGGTAAAGCTCGCGGGCCCGGACAGCGCTGAATCGCAGCAGTTCTTGATCGCTGAAGGCACCTGCGAAGGCAGGATCACCGGACGACTGCGCGCCTCCAACCATCCGCGACGAAGGGGCGATGGAACGTTCGAGCCCAATTTCCAGGGGATCATCGAGACAGCGGACGGCGCGATCATCTATCACGATTGCCGCGGCTATGGACGCGCGTATCCGCCCGGTCGGCGGCAGATCGTCGTCTGCGCGTTTCACTTGAGCGACGATGCCCGGTACAAGTGGCTCAACGACGTGCTTGCCGTCGGTACCGGAGAAGTGCGATCGGCGGGCGAGGGTGGCTCGGTTCTGATCATCGACTGGCACGAGGTGGTGTGGGAGCCGGTGGTGGAATGAGCGTCTGCGCGTGTGGCGAAGACGCTGCAATCTGATACCGTTTGTGATCGCATCGGATATCGGAACTTCCCGTTCAGCACCCGACTATTCCCGGAAGGAACATGGCCATGATCGGTGTATTCGTAACGTTCCGCTACGCAGATCATTTCGACGAGCAAGCCGTGCGGAAGATTGCCGAGACCGCGCGCTCGAGATTCGAGGGGATGCCTGGATTGCGTTCCAAGGCATTCACCGTCAACGCCGCAAAGCGCGAGGCCACGAACTTTTACGTGTGGGATTCGGAGGACGCGGCCAAAGCCTTTTTTACCGACGCGCTTCTGGAGCGCATAACAGGTCTCTACGGCGTGCGCCCCAGCGTCGAGTTCGTGCAGATTGCCGCGCTAGTGGAAAACGCTCGCGCATGACCCCGCCAGGAGCACAGCGAGGACGAGCATCGCATGGAATCCCGGTTCCCCACCGCAGAAGAGTACTCGGCTGAGAAGGCGCGTTATCCCGCCTTGACCGTCATCGACATACGCGAGGAGCAGGCCGCGGTCACCGAGTCGTATCGCAACCAGGTTCTGGTCGACGTCGACACGCACTGCCTGCGACTGGCGGTGTTCGAGGGCGAGTATCGCTGGCATTGCCATCCGGATTCCGACGAGCTGTTTCTAATCGTCGCGGGAACGCTGGAGATCGATGTCGCGGGCGGCGAGCGCCTTGCGCTGACCGAATGGCAAAGCGTCGTGATACCGGCGGGCACGGTGCACCGAACGCGGGCGATCGGGCGCACGGTGAACCTCACCTGCGAAAAGAGCGGCGCGCGCACGGTGTTTGTCGAGGCGCCGAAGCGGCCGTGACAATGCGCAGCCCCATGGACCTGCGTTCATCGGCACGACGGCGGGCGAAAGTGTTCCCGCGCGGGCTCGCCGGCGCGAAGATGACGACCCGTGATCCGCAATGGTCGTGACAAATGCCTCTCATGAGAGAGATCCATCAGCACGCTCCATTGAACCATCGCGTACAACCTGCGGATACTTGTCGGCCGCCGGGCCACGTATCGATGCCCGGCATCCTCCACGCAGGAATTCATTGCGCATGAAAAACCTCACTTCCGTTCGCCGCATCGTGCAGGCGGCGCTGCTTCTTCCGACATGCCTTGCCGTTCTCGCGACGCCGGTCTCGGCGCACGCGCGGCAGGAGACCTTTCGCGCGCACCGTTCAGGTTCGGCGACTCGCGCCTTGCCGCCGTCGCTGCGTTCAGCCATTTCCGGGACGCTCGCAAACGATGCCGCGTATCCGCTCGCCGTCGACGGGCTCGGCTGGCTGGAGGAACAGGAGATCAGTGCGAGCGACGGTGCGTCGAACGACGAGTTCGGCATCTCGGTGGCCGTGCACGGCGACACCGCGATGGTCGGCTCGCGACAGGCCTCGATCGGCGGCAACGAGGACCAGGGCGCGGTCTACGTGTTCACCCGCTCGGGCGGCACCTGGACGCAGACGCAGAAGCTCACCGCGAGCGACGGCGCCGCGTTCGACACGTTCGGCAACTCCGTCGCGTTCGATGGCACGACCGCGTTGATCGGTGCGTTCGCGGCAACGGTCGGCGGCAACGCGTATCAGGGCGCCGCCTACGTGTTCACCGAATCGAACGGCACGTGGACCGAGCAGCAGAAGCTCACGTCGGACGACGGACAGGGCTTCGACTACTTCGGCTACTCGGTCGCCCTCGATGGCACGACCGCGTTCGTCGGCGCGGATCTGCTCGGTGCGGTCTACGTTTTCGACGGGTCCGGCGCAAGCTGGGTCCAGAGCCAGCAGCTCACCGGCAGCGACGAAGGGGTTGGCGATATCTTCGGCTATTCGATCGCCGCCGAGGGCACGACGGCGCTGATCGGATCCTACGGAAACAACGGTTATCAGGGCGCCGTGTACGTGTTCGACGGATCGGGCGGCACGTGGAGCGAGACGCAGAAGCTGACCGCCGACGACGGGTCGGCGAACAGCTATTTCGGTTACTCCGTCGCGATCTCGGGAACGACGCTCGTCGTCGGCGCATGGGGCACGAGCGTCAACGGCAACGACACGCAAGGCGCCGCCTACGTGTTCACCGAATCGAACGGCACCTGGAGCCAAACCCGGAAGCTGACCGCGGATGACGGTGCGCCGTTCGACAACTTCGGCCGCGCCGTCGCGCTGGATGGCACGCACGCGCTCGTCGGCGCGGATGGCGTCGCTTCGTCGCAGGGCGCGCTCTATGCATTCGACGAATCCGGCGGCATCTGGATTGAGTCGCAGGAGATCCTCGCAGGCGACGGCGCGCCGTTCGAGGAATTCGGATCCGCCGTCACGCTCGACGGAACCCGAGCGCTCGTCGGCGCATGGGGATGGGATGCCGGCGACGGTCGGGGCGCGGCGTATTTCTTCACGCAGGACGACACGATATTCGAAGACGGGTTCGACGGACCGCTTTAGTTTGCGGGCGCGCGTGAGGGCAGTTTCGGCGCGCATCGCAAGCGTGCCCTCATCCGCCTGCCGGCACCTTCTCCCGCAAGCGGGAGAAGGGAGGTAGGTGCTGTTCCTGTCGTGCCCGAGCGGATTCCTCGAAGGAGACACAGCAATGGATCGATTCACCGGCGGTTGCTTGTGCGGCAACGTGCGAATCGTCGCGTCGGGACGACCTTACCGGGTCGGCATCTGTCATTGCCTCGACTGCCGCAAGCATCACGGCGCCCTTTTTCATGCCTCCGCGATCTTTCCCCGCGACGCGGTGACGATCGAGGGTGAGACGCGCGATTACGCCGGGAGGTTCTTCTGTCCGCGTTGCGGCTCGAGCGTCTTCGGACGCAGCGCGGACGAGATCGAAGTGAACCTGGGATCGCTCGATGCGCCCGACCAGCTGAAACCCACCTACGAGCTCTGGACCATCCGTCGCGAGTCCTGGCTGCCGCCGTTTCCGCTCATGAGACGATACGAGCGCAATCGCGACGCGACGAGTCGTTTCGAGGAGTAGCGTGGAAAAGGCGGGCTCCGGCCCGCCGTCATCGCGGCGCAGGTGGCGGCTGAAGCCACCTAGGAGCTCGCATGCACATTCGCTGCGAGCGCCGCGGCTGCGGCAAGTTTCTGTGCAGCCTGCCAAGGCGGTCCGACCGCTTTGCCCATCGCGCGCAGGAACGCGTCGACATCCGCACCGCCAAGCGCCGCCGTCGCCTCGCGAAACACGTGTTCGCGATCGTACCAGTGCACGATCCAGCCGCGCGCTTCGGCGGCAGCGGCGAGCGCTTCGCGATACATCGCCGAATCGGCCAGGTTCGCCGCACGCGCGTCGCGGATGCGCTCTTCGGTGGTCGGCGGAAGCGGAGCGCACACGCGAATCGCGATGCGCGCGATCGGTTGCGGCACTGCCGCGGCGAGCGCATCGAGCCCCTCGCGCGCGCCGTGCGCGGCCGCCGCGCGCACGCGCTCGACGAGCGCGCTCGCATCGGGCAGCGAAATCTTCCGCGCCCACGGACTGTTCGCGTAACGGCCGATCGCCCACGAGCCTTCGTGGTGATACGGATGCGTCGGCAGGCCGCGCGTGAGATCGATGCGGCGGCGATCGAGAAGCTGGTGCTCGGCATCGAGCGTGATCAGGATCGCCGAGTTGCCGTGCTCGGCGACGCCGACGGAGGCCTCGTGGTTTGCTCGGTGGCTCATTTTTATT
>DAISJF010000045.1:0-9394 GCA_036821625.1 Rhodanobacteraceae bacterium | reverse complement strand
GCTGGCAGGCCAGCTTCGGCGCGTTCGACAGCGAGCTCTCCGCGCGCCACGACGACAACAGCGAGTTCGGCGGCGCGACCACCGGATCCGCGGCGCTCGGCTGGCGCCCGACCGAGATCGCGCGCATCTACGCTAGCTGGGGGCAGGGCTTTCGTGGCCCGACGCTGAACGAGCAGTTCTCGCCGGGCTACGGCGGCCAGTTCGCCGGCAATCCCGCGCTCGATCCGGAACGCTCGCACTCGACCGAGCTCGGTTTCGAGCTCACGCCCGTCGGCGGTCAGCGCCTTGCCGCGAATCTCTACTCGACGCGCGTGCGCGATCTGATCAGCTTCACCGGCCCGGACTTCCAGGCCGAGAATCTCGCGCGCGCGAGCATCGACGGCGCCGAGCTGGTCTACGAGCTCGATCGGAATCCATGGCAGCTGCATACCGCATACACGTGGGAGGACGCGCGCGACGATGCGACCGGCGAGCAACTGCTGCGCCGGCCGCGCAACAAGCTCGATGCGGTCGCCGAACGCCGCTTCGGCGAACGCTGGCGCGCTGGGCTCGAGATCGTCGCCGCCGACCACGCCGACGACATCGGCGGCACCGTGCTGCCCGGCTACGCGATCGTGAACCTGCGTGCGACGTTCGTGCTCGACGCCCGCTTCAGCCTCACCGGTCGCATCGAGAATCTGTTCGACCGCGACTACGCGCTCGTGCGCGGCTACAACACGCCGGGTCTGTCGGGCTTTCTCGAAGTGATCTGGGAGCCCGGCGCCCGGCGCTGAGAAACGTCTCATTGCGACACGCACCGTCGGGCGCGCGCGCCCGGAACCCGGCAAGTCCCGGGTTCGGCGCGCCCAGCGAACCTGTGACGCAGGTATGAAAATCGCATGCAAGCCGGGCTGGCGCGTCGGGCGCGGCTGCTGTTCGCGACCCGGTGGACGTGCCAGAATGGCCCGCACTTGCTGGCGCGGCTGGCCGTGCGAGCGGGGTCAAGGGGATACGACACAAACCTCGAGCGCGTGACCGGCATGCGCATCGGTGCGGATGGATATTGCTAGTTGGGGGAGGCCGGTCCGGGCGCCATGAGTCAGCGGTCCACAGCAGCGGGGGCTCGCAGTGGTGAGGAGGTCATGAAGTCGCTCAAACAGCGGCCGGACCTCCCTACCCGCGTGCGCTCGTTGCTCGAAGGCCTGCTCGAGCGCGCCGCCAACCAGTTCGAGCACGCGATATCGCGCACGCTGGACGAGCTGGAACAGGAGCTGTTCAAGCTCGCCGAGCGCGCACGCAGCAACGACCAGCAGCACGCGCGATTCGAAGCGCTGCGCGAGATCAAGCGCGGCCGCGCCGACATCGCGCCGCGGTTTCTGCTGCACGTCGAGTCCGCGCTCGCGCACATCAATCCCGCAGCCGGCAAGTCGCAGGACACGCAGCGACGCACGCAGCTGCCCGGCGCGCCGCTCGAGCTGATCGACTCGGACGTGCTCGAGGAAGATCTCGCGCTGCAGGAGATCGTCAGCAAGTCCGAGATCCGGCACAGCCAGGCGCTATATGCGCTCGCGCACCGCTTCGGCGTCCTTGCCGGAAGTCCTGCCTGGGACACCGAAGTGCTGCCGCTCGGGCCGGCGCAGCTCGGTCGAGCGCTCCGGCACGCGACGCGCTGTCTCGATCTCGGAGTCGAATACCGCGTCCTGACCTATCGCTTGTTCGATCGCGTGGCAATGCTGCCGATCGGCGAGTTCTACGAGATCATCAACGGCTACCTCGCCAAGCAACGCATCCTCGCGCACCTGCAGTCGCCGAGCGTTCGTGCGCACGGCGGCGGCGCGGCCGCGGCGGGCGCCGAGGGAGCTGGCGAGGCCGCCCCACCGGCAGAACCGGCGCCGGGCGGCGCCGAACCCGGGCCAACCGCGAGCCCGTTGTCGCCCGCGGCATCGGCGACGGCCGCGCAACAGGCACAGTTCGACTCCGAGCTGTTCTCGACGCTGCGCATGCTGCTCGCCGGTCGTCGCCACGCGCAGGGCGCGACCGTGCCGTTCGCCGAGAACGGCTACATGGTCAGCCGCGACGATCTGCAGTCCGTGCTCGGCGCGTTGCAGCATCGCGCGGACGTGGGTCTGTCCCGCAGCGGCAAGCCGCGTGACGCCGCGGCGCTGCGGCACGACATGCTGATGCAGCTGAAGCAGATGAGCCCGCAGGGTCGCGCGGCCGTGCTCGCCGAAGAGGATTCCGACACGGTCGACCTCGTCGGCATGCTGTTCGACTACATCAACAAGGGCGTGCGCGCCGAGTCGGTCTCGCAGGCGCTGCTGACGCGGCTGCAGGTGCCGGTGCTGCGCGTCGCCCTCAGCGACAAGACATTCTTCACGCAGCGCGAGCATCCGGCGCGCATGCTGCTCAACACGATCGCCGAGACCGGCGCGCGCTGGATGGACGACGAGGACGCCGATCCGAGCCTCGCCGAGAAGATGAAGGTCGTCGTCGAGAAGGTCAGCTCGGAATTCGACGGCGACGTCACCCTGTTCCGCACGCTGCTGACCGATCTCGGCCAGCACATGCAGCTCCTCGCGCGGCGCGCCGAAGTCGCGGAGCGCCGCCACGTCGATGCGGCGAAAGGACGCGAGAAGCTCGATCTCGCGCGCGATACCGCGCGCACGGCCATCAGCCGGCTGCTCAAGCGCGGCAATCCGACTCCGCTCGTGCGCGCGCTGCTCGAGCAGGCCTGGACCGACGCGCTGGCGCTCACGATCCTGCGTCAGGGCGAGGATTCGAGTGCATTCCATCGGCGCCTCGCGGTCGCGGATCAGCTACTGCGCCGCGAACCGACCGCGGATACGCCGGCCGACAAGATGCTGCGGCAGGAGCTCGATGTCGGCCTGAGCCAGGTCGGCCTGCACGGCGACGACGTGCGCGCGGTGCTCGGGCGCCTGTTCCCGGCCGGCCAGGCCGCCAACGACGCGTCGCGCGAAGACGGCGCGCCCGGCAAGGTGGTCAAGGAAGGCGGCAAGGCGGCGAACGACGCCGCGGCAGCCGCGAACGACAGCGATGCCGAAAGCACGAACGCTCTGACGCTGAAGCTGAAGGCGCGCGCACGCCTCGGCGGCGAACCGGCCGAGCCTCCGCGGCCGATCGCGCGCAGCACGGCCCCGATGACGCCGGAAGAGACGCAGATCCTCGAGCGCATCCGCACGCTGCCGTTCGGAACCTGGTTCGAATTCACCACCAACCAGCAGGGCGCGACGGTGCGGCGCAAGCTCGCCTGGTTCTCGACACTGACCGGCCGCTGCCTGTTCGTCAATCAGCGCGGCGCGCGCACGGACGAGAAAACGCTCGAGCAGCTCGCGCGCGACATCGCGCGCAAGCAGGTGCGCATCTGGACCGAGCAGCCCGAGTCGCTGATCGACCGCGCCTGGAAAGCAATCATGTCGACGTTGAAGCAGTTCAGCGGAGGCGAGACGCAGCCGCAGGGAGCGACGGCATGAGAAGCCGGGAATCGGGAATCGGGAATCGGGAATCGGAGAGGCGCGTGGCCGACGACTGCGCGGTTGCGATTCCCTGCTCCAGACTCCCCATTCCCACCGGAGGAATGCCGTGATCGAGCATCGACGCTCTCCGCGCAAGCCGCCCGGCGTGATCATCCAGGTCACGAACACGATGAGCGGCGATATCGTCGGCCGTCTCGGCAACATATCCGCCGAGGGCATGATGCTGGTTGCGAACCGGCCGCTCGTGGACGACGCGCTCTACCAGCTCCAGTTCCATCTGCCCGACGAGCACGGCCGTCTGCATCCGGTCGAAGTCGGCGTGCACGAACAATGGAGCGAGGAAGCGAGCGTGCAGGGCCAGCACTGGGTCGGATTCCGCATCATCGACATCGCGCCCGCGGACGCGGCCGTGCTGCGCGACTGGCTGAACGGATCCGAGCGTCTGGACTGAAGCGTCGGGATTGAACGGAACGGACGCCGACCGGCGTCTTCAGTTCCGGCGCGGCGCGCACGCGCGCACGAACAGATCCACCGTCGCCTGCACGTGGTCGTCGACGTCCTGCGCGCTGATCGATTGCGTGCACCCGCACAGCAGGCGCGCGTGCAATTCGCCCTTGAGCAGCGCGAAGAACTGCGAGGCGGCGCGCGTGATATCCGGAATGTCGAGCTGACCCGCTTCGACTTCCTTGGCGAGGAACTGCTCGAAGCTCTGCCGCATGCGCAGAGGCCCTGCTTCCCAGAACAGCTGCGCGAGCTTGGGCGAAGTGCTGCCGCTCGCGGTCAGGAGTCGATGCAGCGCGATCGCGTCGGGGCTCGTGACGAGGCGCAGGAACGCGCGCGCGATCGCTTCGAGCTGGCCGCGGACCGGTCCGCCGGTATCGACGTCGAACAGCGCGTCGGGCACCTGATCCTGGCAGCGCGCGCGGATCGCCGCGACGAACAGCGTTTCCTTGTCCGTGAAGTGGCTGTAGACCGTCAGCTTGGAAACGCCGGCTTCGGCGGCGATCGCGTCCATGCTCGTGCCTTCGAATCCCGACAGCGGAAACAGGCGCTTGGCGGCATCGAGGATTGCCGCGCGCTTCTCAAGATCCTTGGGACGGCCCGGACCGCAGGGCTTTGCAACAGCTAACGTCATTGGTGCTACTTCGGAGCTGGACTCCGGCTTCGGTTATATATACTATACCGTTTGGTATATGAATGTCGCTAGCTGGCACTGCAACCCCTGCGAACGCAAAGGATTGTAACGGTGCCCGAGGGTGCTGTCCTGTCCGGTTCTGAAATGGCCCGAAGGGTCTCGGAATGCGCGGACAGGACCGGCCTCGAGCCCGAGTGGCTCACGACCTTCTTGCTCAAGCCTCTCCCCGCGCCGTCCGGGACACTCCCCTCCCCGCACTCGGGCGGCGTGGGCGAGAGCATTGGGGCACGAAGGACCGGCGCCGACGAAACAAGAGGTCCACTGCGAGCGCGGAGGCGCACTGGCGCACCCCTTGCTTGCGGTGAGCGCATGCAACTTTTTCCCCTGAAAGCGCATCCGAACGCAAAGGCGTCGGTGCGTGCGGAGTGAACTCGTGATCCGGAGCGCGCCTGACGCACACGAATCGACGGAACGAGCAGCCAGCCTCGAATTGCGCTGCGCGCAGCGTGCGTTCGCGGCGGCGATCGACGGTTATCGTCGCGTCGGCGAATTCCGCGATGCGCAGTTGCGTTCGGCCGCGCGGCGGACGCTGTCCGCGCTGTCCGCGGACGACCGCGCGCGCCTCGCGGACTGGTTGTCGCTGCAGTTCGCTGCGGCTTCCGGCCACATCGGCGACGGCGCGTTCGCGCTGCTCGAACGCATCGACATGGGACTTGTCGCACGCGTGCGTCGCAGCCTGCCTTTGCGCGCCGAAGCGCTGGCAAGCCGCGCCGGGGCGAGCCGTATCGTTGCTGCGTAGGGTGTCTCAAGTCGCGGTGACTTCCGGCACTTCGGCACACCGGCCTCGGCAGCGAATGTAGATTTGCGGGGCAGGGTTCGAGTGCCTATGCTTTTGCCCCTTTTTGCTCGCGGGATTCTGTGATGCTGACCAACGCCGAGATCGCCAGGCAGAACATGATCGAGAACCAGGTGCGGCCCTGGGAGGTTCTCGATCCGCGCGTGCTCGACGTGCTCGGCGTCGTGCATCGCGACGACTTCGTGCCGGCGCGCTATCGCAGCATCGCTTTCGCCGACATGGCGCTGCCGATCGGCCATGGCGAGACGATGATGAAGCCGACCGTCGAGGGCCGCATGCTGCAGGCGCTCGGCATCAAGCCCGGCGAACGCGTGCTCGAGATCGGCACCGGCTCGGGATTCGTCACCGCGTGCCTCGCGCGTCTCGGCGGGGCGGTCACCAGCGTCGAGCAGCACGCCGATCTTGCCGACGCGGCGCGCGCGCGCATCGCGGCCGCCGGCGCGAGGGACGTCCGCGTCGAAGTCGCCGACGCGTTGCGCGATTTCCGTGCGTCGGATCGCTACGACGCCGTCGTCGTCACGGGCGCGGTCTACGCCGTGCCCGAGGTCTTCCGCAGCTGGGTTGCGCCGAACGGGCGCCTGTTCGCGATCGTCGGCGAATCGCCGGCGATGCAGGCAATGTTGTACACGCGCGCCGACGAATCGCACTGGCGCGAGGAAAGCCTGTTCGAAACCGATCTCGGCTATCTCACGCACGCCGAACCGCCGCGCCGCTTCACGCTGTGACCCGGGCGCCGCGAACCTTTCGCATCTTTCGAGGATGAAACCATGATCCGCACCCGCTGTCTGCCGCTGGCCCTGCTGCTGGCGCTTGGCATCCCGCTGGCGCACGCCGACGACCTGATGCAGATCTACCAGCAGGCGCGCGCGTCCGATCCAACGCTGGCAGGCGCCGAGGCCACCAAGCTCGCCACCGACGAGAACGTCGACCAGTCACGCTCGCAGCTGCTGCCGCAGATCGCGGCGGCGCTCTCGTTCACGCGCACGACGGGCGGCAGCAACTCGCCGTCGTTCATCGCCGTGCCGAACGGCTCGGGCGGCCAGAACGAGATCGCGGTCACGTCGTCGACGACCGCGTACACGCGCTCGCTCGGCGCGACGCTGGACCAGAGCCTCGTCGACATCAGCAAGTGGACCGCGCTCAAGTCGAGCGAGGCAACCGCGAACGCGGGCGCGGCGACGTACGACGCGGCGCAGCAGCAGCTCCTCATCAACACCGCGCAGACCTACTTCAACGTGCTGACCGCGCTCGACGCGCTGAAATTCGCCGATGCGAACGAGAAGGCGCTGAATCGCCAGCTCGAGCAGGCGCAGCAGCGCTTCGAGGTGGGTCTGGCCGCGATCACCGACGTCAATGACGCCAAGGCGCAGCACGACGCCGCCGTCGCCAACGTGATCAGCGCGCAGAACGCGGTCGATACCGCGCGCGAAGCGGTGCGCCAGCTCACCAACAAGGAACCCGGCGAGTTCAAGAAGCTGCGCGAGGACCTGCCGCTCGATCATCCGAACCCGGACGATCCGAAAGCATGGGTCGATCTGGCGCTGAAGCAGAATCCGGTGCTGACGTCGGCCGCGTTCCAGGTCGACGCCGCGAACCAGAACATCAACTCGGCGCGCGCCGGCCACCTGCCGGTGCTGAATGCGCAGCTCGGCTATGCGCGGGCGCCGACCTGGGGCGACACCAACACCGAGATCGGCACGTTTCACGATTCGAGCGATCCGAAGTGGGGAACCTCGATCGGCGTCACGCTGAGCGTGCCGATCTTCACCGGCGGCTTCACGCAGTCGCGCGTGCGCCAGGCGATCTACAACCGCGACTTCGCCGAGGACCAGTTCGAGTTCAATCGCCGTCAGGTCGAGGCGGCGACGCGCAACAGCTTCCGCTCCGTGATCGCGGGAGCCAGCGAGGTCGAGGCCACCAAGGCCGCCGTCGTTTCCGCGCAGAGCTCGGTCGAAGCGACGCAGGCCGGCTATGAAGTCGGCACGCGCACGATCGTGGACGTGCTGATCAGCCAGCAGACGCTCTTGCAGGCGCAATCGAACTACTCGCAGGCGCGCCATGCGTTCGTGATCGACGGGCTCCTGCTCAAGCAGGCGGCCGGCGTGATCGAGGTCAAGGATCTGGCGCTGATCAACGCGCTGCTCGATTGAGCATCCGCGTGAAAACGCCGCTCAGGTTCGAGCGGCGTTTTGCGCGTGCGGACTCTGTTTCAGCCTGCCGTTTTCGGCGAGCACCTTCTCGACGATCGACATCGTCCGCTCCACTGCGCCGCGCTCGCGCTCCATCACGCGGTGAGCGGCTTCGCCCATCGAGCGCCGCTCGATGTCGCGCGAGAGCAGACGCACGACCGCGGGGCCGAGCGCATCCGCGTCCGGAATGCGCAGCGCCGCACCGGCCCGGATCAGGTCCTCGGTGACCTCGGCGAAGTTGAACGTCTGCGGGCCGACGATGACCGGCCGCGACAGCGCCGCCGGCTCCAGCAGGTTGTGCCCGCCGACGGGAACGAGGCTGCCGCCGACGAATGCGACGTCCGCCGCGGCATAGAAGCCCAGCAGCTCGCCCATCGAATCGACCACGAAGCATTGCTTCGCGCGATCGGCGTTGCGCTCCTCGCTGCGCGTGCCGGTGCGGAAACCGAACGCCTTGCACGCGGTTGCGAGCGCCTTGAAGCGCTCGGGATGGCGCGGCGCGATCAGCAGCAGCGCATCGGGAAAACGGCGCAGCACTTCCGCGTGCGCCTTCAACACTGCGAGCTCTTCGCCTTCGTGCGTGCTCGCCGCGATCCACACCGGCCTTTCCGCGCCGGCCGCGAAGCGGAATTGGCGGCCGCGATCGACGACGTCCGCCGGCACGCTCATGTCGAACTTGAGATTGCCGACCACGGCGAGCCGCTCGTTCGCGGCGCCGAGCGAGTGGAGGCGTTCGCCGTCCGAGGCCGACTGCGCCGCGACGAAGCTCGCGCAGCGGATCGCGCGCCGCGCCAGCGGCTGGATCGGCCAGTAGCCGCGTAGCGATTTTTCCGACAGGCGCGCGTTCGCGACCACGATCGAGATGTCGCGGTCGGCGCACGTCATGAACAGGTTCGGCCAGATCTCCGTTTCCATGATCACGGCGAGGCGCGGTCGCACGCGATCGAGAAACCGCCGCACCGCGGTCGTGAGATCGTAGGGCAGATAGACATGGAACACGCGCGAGCCGAACAGCTGCAGCACGCGCGCCGAACCGGTCGGCGTCACCGTGGTGATGACGAAGCTCGATTCGCCGTAGCGTCGCATCAGGGCTTCGATCAGCGGCACCGCGGCATTGACCTCGCCGAGCGAGACGGCGTGGATCCAGATGCTTTCGCGGATGCCGGGATCGGGAAAGAAGCCGAACCGCTCGCGCCAGCGCGCGAAATAGCCGTGGTACTTGATGCCGCGCGCCATCAGCCGGTACAGCACCAGCGGCGTCAGGAGATACAGCAGCATCGTGTAGAAGAGGCGCTGGAACACGGCAATCGTCGACGCGGGCAGCGGGCGAGTATAGCGACCGCCGCGGCGCCCGCGACGATCTCCGTGTCGGCGCGATCCCGTTGACGCGATCCCACTACAATCGGCGCGGATGACGCACCGCGCGCCGCCGCTCCGCCCCGCCCTGCTCGCTCCGCGCCACTGGCCCGCCTGGGCGGGGCTCGGTTTCATCTGGCTGATCGCGCGTTTTCCGTACGCGGTACTGCTGCGGATCGGCCGAGCGGTCGGCTGGATGGCCGCGCGCCTGATCGGCCCGGACCGCCGCGGTACCGCCGAGAAGAACATCGCGCTCTGCTTTCCGCAACTCGGCGAACGCGAACGCGCGCGCATGCTGGAAGAAAACCTGCGCGACAGCGGAGTCATGCTGATCGAGTTTGCGCTGGCCTGGATGGGCTCACACCGCGCGATCGCGAAGATCCCG
>DAISJF010000044.1:0-9462 GCA_036821625.1 Rhodanobacteraceae bacterium | reverse complement strand
GATCGCCGCGCGGGCTCATCTCGAGCGCCTCGACGGCCTTGTCGAGGATGCCCTGGCGCAAGCGGGTATTGGTCTGGACGACGTCGACGCCATTGCCGCTCAACGAAGAGAACAACTGCGCCCGGGCGTCCGGCGCCAGGGTCTTGAGCGCGTTGCGTACCGTGTTCAAGGTACGCAGGCTTTCGCCGCGCGCGAGCTTGTCGGATTTCGTCAGCAGGCACAGAGTCCGGCGACCGGTCGCGCGCGCGAACTCGATCATCGTGCGGTCGAATTCCCTGAGCGGATGCCGTGCGTCCATGACCAGCACGATGCCGCGCAGCGTCTCGCGCGTGCGCAGGTACGCATCGATCACCTCGCGCCAGTGCGCGCGCAGCTTCTCCGGCACCTTTGCGTAGCCGTAGCCGGGCAGGTCGATCAGCCGATGCGAGTCGTCGAGCGGAAACACGACGATCTGCTGCGTGCGCCCCGGCGTCTTCGAGGTCCGCGCCAGGGCCTGCTGATCGCAGATCGCATTGAGCGCGCTCGACTTGCCCGCGTTCGAGCGCCCCGCGAACGCGATTTCGGCGCCCGCATCGGCGGGCAGCTGATCGAGGCGGTGCGCGCTGATCAGGTAATGCGCGGCTCGGAACGGATTCTTCGGCATGGCTCAAGGATTTCGCCGCGGCGTGGTTTGACCGCCTTCCGGGGCACGGGGGATAATTTCGCGGTTGTCCATCCGCCCGTCGGGCCGCGCTTTCGCGGCGGCGGAGCCGGCATTTCCCCAAGGTTCCGGAGTGAGTGTATGAGCTTTCGGCGATTCTTTGCGCTGTCGCTGCTGATCGTCGCGGGTGCGGCGGGTGCGCAGACGTCCGGCCCCGCGGGCAATGAAAACGCGCCGGCGGCGAGCGCCGAGACGGCCAAGGCTCCCGCGGGCGACGGCGACGGCGACGCCAAGGCCGGTGAAGGCAAGGCCGCGGCGTGCGGCGCCTGCCACGGCGCCGACGGCAATCCGACCGACAAGCAATACCCCAAGCTGGCCGGCCAGAACGAAGCCTATATCGCGCGCCAGATCACGCTGTTCCAGACGCAGAAGCGCCAGAACCCGGTCATGATGGGTTTCGCGGCGAATCTGTCGGTGCAGGACATGCACGACATCGGCGCGTTTTTCGCCGGCAAGAGCTCCCTGCCCGGTGTCGCCGACGAGAAGCTGCTCCAGCGCGGGCAGTCGCTCTATCGCGGCGGCGACGCAGCGCTCGGAGTGCCGGCCTGCATGGCCTGCCACGGCCCGGACGGCCGCGGCATGGCCGGCGCCGGATTCCCGCAGCTCGCCGGCCAGTGGGCCGACTACGTGCAGGCCAAGCTCAAGGACTGGAAGAACGGCACGACCTGGGGCGACGACGGCAACGCCAAGATCATGCCCGACATCGCCAAGCGCCTCAGCGACAGCGACGTCGCCGCGCTGGCCTCGTACGTCGAGGGCCTGCATACGGCGTCGGCGTCGAGCGTCGCGAGCGCGGCCAGGTAGTCCGTAAAGGCGCGTCGGCGGAAACTTCGCGCGATCCGCGCGCTCCAAGCCGGTTCGATACGTGTCGTCCTTCGGAGGCTCCATGTTGAAGCGTTTCTCTGCTGTACTTTTCGGGCTGGCCGCGTTCGCGGCGGCGCATGCCCAGCAGACGTTCGAGGCGGGCAAGGAATACTTCCTGGTCGAGCCGCCGCAGGGAACCTCGAGCGGCGACAAGATCGAAGTGCTCGAGGTGTTCTCGTACGCGTGCCCCGCGTGCAACCAGTTCCGTCCGTTTGCCGACAAGATCAAGACCGACCTGCCTGCCAACGCGGCGATGACCTACCTGCCCGCGTCGTTCATTCCGACCGAGGACTGGCCCGTTTTCCAGCGCGCGTTCTTCGCCGCGCAGGCGCTCGGGCTGGTCGACAAGACGCACAACGCGATGTTCGATGCGATATGGAAGGAAGGCTCGCTCAAGATCAGCGATCCGGTCACGCACCAGCTGGTGAAACCGCTGCCGACGATCGAGGATGTCGCCAGGTTCTACGCCGGCTACGGCGCCAAGGCCGACGATTTCGTCGGCGTTGCGAATTCGTTCGCGGTCAACACGAAGATGAAACGCGCCGACGCGCAGATCAAGGCGTACGGCGTCGACTCCACGCCGACGATCATCGTCAACGGCAAGTACCGCATCACGCCGAAGACCGCGGGCGGCATGGACAAGGTCGAGGCCGTCGTCGCCTATCTCGTCGCGCAGGAAAGCCACAAGTAGGCATGCCCGCATGCCGCGCCGGAACCATCGCCGGCGCCGCGCGGTCTCGCTGATCCAACCATCGAGGAGAACACCATGTTGAATCGGCTCGGCATCCTTCTGGCGGGACTCGTCGCGGCGTGCGCGGCGAATGCCGCCGACACGCCGGCGACGCCGACGACCAACTGGGTGGAAGGCACGAATTACTTCGTGATCGATCCGCCGCAGCCGACTGCGACCGGCAACCAGGTCGAAGTGCTCGAAGTGTTCTCGTACGCATGTCCGCATTGCGCGCATTTCCAGCCGTACGCGGACCAGCTCAAGCAAAGCCTGCCCGCCGGCGCGGTGTTCGGTTACATGCCCGCGATCTTCAACCCGAGCTGGGAGCCGTATGCGCGCGCCTACTACACCGCCGAATCGCTCGGCGTCGTCGACGCAACCCATCAGGCGCTGTTCGACGCGTTGCATCGCGATCATCTGCCGATGCGCACGATCGAGGATCTCGCCGAGTTCTATGCACAGCACGGCGTCGACAAGGCGAAGTTCCTCGCCATGTCGGGCTCGTTCGAAGTCGAGAGCAAGCTGGCGCGCTCGATGCAGATCGTCAAGGCGGACGGAGTCGACGGCACGCCGAGCATCGTCATCGACGGCAAGTATCGCGTCACCGGTGCATCGGCCGGTGGGTTCCCGCAGTTGATCGAGCTCGTCGATTGGCTGACGGCCAAGGAAATCGCGGCCCGATCGAAACCGGCGAAGAAGAAGAAATAACCGAGCGCGACAACTACGCGGCAATACGCCGCGTACCTCCGGCGCTTGCGGCGCGCCGAAAGCGCCGCTAGCCTCGCCGCCATGAAGCATCCGACGCCGGCCGCCGCCGAGCACCCGGCGCGCGATCCGCAGCAGCTGCAGCTCTTGAGCTGCAACATCCTCGCCGGCGGCAGCGTGCGCCGTTACCGCGATTACGTCACGCACAGCTGGAAACACGTGCTCCCGACCGGCAAGCGCGCCAACCTCGACGTGCTCGCGCGCGTGATCGGAGAGTTCGATCTGGTCGGCCTGCAGGAAGCCGACGCGGGCAGCCTGCGCTCGGGCTTCCTCAACCAGACGCAATACCTCGCCGAAGCCGCCGCATTTCCGTTCTGGAGCCATCAGCCGAACCGGCGCGTCTCGCGCCTCGCAACGTCGAGCAACGGACTGCTCGCGCGCATGCAGCCCGAGGAAGTGCTCGACTATCCGCTGCCCGGGCGCATTCCCGGGCGCGGCGCATTGTGGGCGCGTTTCGGCGACGGCGAACGCTCGCTGATCGTCGTCGTCGCGCACCTCTCGCTCGGTCCCGCGGCGCGCATGCGCCAGCTCGGCTTCATCGGCGAGCTGATCGGCCATCATCCGAACGTCGTGCTGATGGGTGACTTGAACACGTCGCCGGCGAGCGCCGAGCTCAGGATGCTGTATTCGCGCACCGCGCTCGAGCCGCCGCGCGAATCGCCGCCGACCTTCCCGAGCTGGCGGCCGACGCGCGCGATCGACCATATTCTCGTTTCGGGATCGATCGAGGTCGAACGTCGCTGGGCGCTCTCACACCCGGTATCCGATCACCTGCCCGTCGCGGCGAGCATCCGATTGCCCGCGATCATCGGCGAGATAGCGGCTGCCTAGCCCCCGACGCGCGACGGCGGACTCCCCACAACGCGTTTGCTGTCGCTTCACGGATCAGGCGAAAAAAATCGGGCCGCGCGAGGCGGCCCGAACGATTACGCGGTCGTCGTCGCTCGTCAGAACTTCACGGACGCCTCGACGTACCAGAAGCGACCCGGCAGATCGTACGTCGACGCATCGTAGCCGTTGAGCGAGCAGCTCAGGCAGATCGGCGGATCCTTGTCGAACAGATTGTTGACGCCGCCCGAGATGCTCGTGTCGTACTTGATCGGCACGTGGTAGCTGACGCGGATGTCGTGGTACGTCGTCGCGCCGAGATAGTTCGTGCCGTTGGCGCGGCCGCTGCCGGTGTTGTCCGGGTCCCGGCAGACCGCGAAGCCGGCGCCACCGCCGCAGTCTTCCTTGAGCCGCGACAGGTAGCGCATCGTCCAGCTCGCGCTCCAGTCGCCGAGCGCCCAGGTCGTCGCGAACGTCGAGCGGATGCGCGGAATCGCGCTGTCGGCGACTTCGATGCCGACCGTATTCGGTTCCTGCGCGCCCGTGTCCGTCGCGGTCGCGATGTACTTGCGCACGTACGTGACCTGCCAGTTGATGCCGAAGTGGCCGTAACTCCAGTCCGGCGCGCTCCAGTTCGTGACGAGGTCGTATCCGCTGGTGTCGATGTCGCCGAGGTTGCGCAGCGTGTTGTTGAAGCCGTTGATCGAACCGTTCCCGGCGCGCGTGATGCCGTTGCAGAACAGCGGATCGAGCGTCTCGACGCAGCGGTTCAGCTGGACCTGCGCGTTCGGCGCCTGGATCGCGTCCTCGATGCGGTGGCGGTAGTAGGTCAGCTCGAAGTCGGTACGCTGCGACCAGGACGTGTTTTCGGCAAACGACGGGCTGTACACCGCGCCCAGCGTCAGACTCTTCGACGATTCCGGCTGCAGGTTCTGGTTGCCGCCGGTGATGATCGAGATCTGCGGGTTGTTCTGCGTGAAGCCGGGCGGAACGCCAAGCGCCGCACAGTTCGGCGTCACGTTGCCGGCGCATGGATCGACCAGCGTCGCGTCGAAACGCGAGAACGTGCCGAACAACTCGCCGATCGACGGAGCGCGGAAGCCTTCGGCCCATGTGCCGCGCAGCGTCAGATCGTCGACCGGCTGCCAGCGCAGGCCGAACTTGTTGTTGGTCGTGTTGCCGAAGTTCGAATAATCCGAGTAGCGCGACGCAACCGAAAGATCGAGGTGCTTGGCGAACGGCTGATCCGCAATCAGCGGCGCGTTGAGCTCTACGTAGAACTCGTCGACATCGTAGCCGCCGTTGGTCGGACCCGAAGGCACGCCGTTCGAATCGCCGTCGGTCACGACCTGGTCCGGCGTGTAGAAGCCGTGCAGCTTGCGATGCTCATAGCCGGCCGCGCCGTCGAGCGATCCCGCCGGCAGCTGGAACAGATTGCCGGAGATGTTCGCCGTCCACACCTGCAGGTCCTGTCCGCTGCGATCGACTTCGTTGAACAGGATGTAGTTCAGCATTTCCTGCGTGATCGTGCCGGGTCCGCCGAACAGGTTCAGCGGCACGCACGGCGCCACGCACTGATCCACCGGACCCAGCGCATTCATGATGTGCCGGATGTTGTAGGTGCCATGGACGCTCTGCGTCGCATCGTTGGTGCCGTCGACGTAGTTGACGTCCCAGTAGAACTGGTGGTCCTCGAAGTTGAGCGTGCCGTTGAGGCCGGTCGCGTAGTACTTCGTGTCGACGCTCTGCTTGAAGATGCGCGGACCGCCTTCGATCGGACGACGGCCGAGGCCGAAGTCGGGGCTGTTGCCGTCAAGCGTGAATCCGAACGGGTTGTACGGGTTCGTCGCATCGACGCCGACGCGATAGCAGAGGTCGATCGCCTGGCAGAACTGCTGGCCGAGGAATATCGGCTCCGGAGCGGCCTGGTTGGTCGAATCGCGCGTGTTGTACAGGCCCTTCAGGTAGAAGTTCACGTTGTCGGTGATCTTGAACGTGCCCTGCGCGAAGATGCCGGTGCGGTCCTGCGGCGTCAGCAGCAGATTGAACGGCGCGAAGTTGAAGCGGTCGGCCGTCGTGAAGTGATGGAAGCCGTCCGGGAACGACTGCACACCGCCCGCAGGCGCGACGCCATTTGCCGTGATGTTGCAGAAGCCATCCGGGCAGAGGCCGCCGAAGTCGACGCCTCCGGGCGTGTCGAACAGGTAGCGCGTGTACGGCGTCGCCGAGCTGCCGTTCGAAAGGCCGGTGCCGGGCACCGGGAGGCTCGACTGCGACCAGTCGCCCGAGCTGATCCCGTTCTGCTTGAAGCGGCTGATGTCCATGAAGAAGTCGAGGCGATCGGTCGATCCGCCGAGCGAGACGTCGCCCGAGTAGGTCTTGCCGTCGCCGACCGAATAGTCGCCGGCGTAGACGTGCAGGCCGAGCCCGTCCTGCTTCTTCTTCGTGATGATGTTGATGACGCCCGCGATCGCATCCGAGCCGTACAGCGAGGACGCACCGTCCTTCAGGATCTCGATGCGATCGACGATGCTGGCCGGAATCGTGTTGAGGTCGACCGCGGCGGAAACGCCGGACGCCGAGGATTCATTGACCCAGCGCAGACCGTCGACGAGGATCAGCGTGCGTTTCGCGCCGAGGTTGCGCAGCGAAACGGTCGTCGAACCGGAACCGACGCCGCCGCCGTCGGGCGGGAAACCGAAGTTGCCGGCCGAATTGAATTTCGTGTTCAGCGAAGAGCCGCTGACCGAGAGTCGCTGCAGCACGTCGCCGATCGAGCCGAGGCCGGTGGCCTCGATGTCCTTCGACGTGATCGTCAGCACCGGCGTCTGGCCTTCGACCTCGGCCTTCTTGATGCGCGAGCCCGTCACTTCGATCGCCTGCAATTTCTGCACGTCTTCGCCGGCCCGGTCCTGGGCGAAGACGGGAGCCACCTCGTGGCCGGACAGGACTGCGCCAGCCAGCAGCCACATCGCGAGGCGTCGGGTTTGACCGCGTAACTTCATGACTTTTTCTCCCCACGTGGGATGGTGTGTATCGAATCGATCGGTACGCAGCCCGCAGCACCCGGCGGAACCCCGCCCGCACCGAACGTCAAGAAAATGTAAAACAAACGTTGCGAATTGGCTAGCACCCTTGGTTTGCCGACCGCGGAAGGCCTCGCAAAGGCCGCCTTGTCGGTTTGGGCCTGACGGACCCGTCGGCATGGCCTGGGCCGCGTCTCGGAGCGGCCGCGGCAGCGGAACCTTCGATTGGAGGGCGCGCCGCGAGGCGCCCCGCTCCCGCGGCGCCCGTCATCCGGCCAGGGCTTCGTCTCGCATTTGCCTCGGAAGCGCGCGCTACACTCCCGGCGGAGGTTTCGTGTCCCGAAGTTCCCGCATGCCGATCGATGTTCTGCCGCGCGGAGCGCGGCGCCTGTTCGCAGCCCTGCTCGCCGGCCTGCTCGCGCTGCCGGTCGTCGCCCAGGATCGCAGCACGCAACGCGAAAACTTCCGTGCCGCGTACGCGGCCGCGTCACGCACGCCGCCCGGCGAATGGAAGAAGCTCGCGGGAGGGCTCGACGACTACGCGCTGTATCCGTATCTCGAAGGCACCGCGTTGCGCAGATCGATCGGCAAGGCATCGCGCGCCGACATCGAACGCTTCCTCGCGCGCTGGCCCGATTCGCTGCCGGCGAGCGATCTGCGTGATTCGTACCTGCGCGAGCTCGCGCGACGCAGCGACTGGAAACAATTTCGCGCGTTCTGGAAAGGGAGCCGCGACCGCGATCTGCAATGCGATGCACTGCTGGCGCGCCTCGCCGCCGGCGAGAAGCTCGACTTCGCGCAGGACATCGATCCGATCTGGTCGAATCCGCGCACGCTGCCGACCGCGTGCGATCCCGTGATCGCGGCCGTGCGCGGAAACGGCACGCTCGGTGACGCGTCGGTCTGGAACCGACTGCTCGACGCCGCAGCGAGCGGCAACGAAGAAAGCGCAGCGGCCGCTGCATCGTTGCTGAGCGGCGGCGATCGCGAGGACGCGGACCGCATCGTTGCCGCGGTGCGCAGCCCGTCGGCGACGCTCGCAAAGGCCGACCAGTGGCCCGATCAGCCGCGCGTGCGCGACGCGATCGCGTATGGCCTTGCCCGCTATGCGCGCCGCGACAGCGCAGCGACCGAAACGCTGTGGGCGAAGCTCGGCGAGCGCTTCAAGTGGGACGACGCGCAGAAGAACCGCGTGCTCAACGCGCTCGCCGTCTATCGCTCGACCAGCTACTCGCCCGATGCGCTCGCGCGCCTCAAGGCATTGCCGGCCGCGGCCGAAGACGACCTCAGCCGCGAGTGGCACGTGCGCATCGCGCTCGCGGCGGGCGACTGGAAGGAAACGCTGGCCGCGCTCGACGATCTCTCCGCGCAGCAGCAGGCCGATTCGCGCTGGCGTTACCTGCGTGCGCGCGTGCTGACCAAGCTCGACCGCCGCGGCGATGCCGATCCGATCTTCACCGACGTCGCGCGCGAAGCGAGCTTCCACGGCTTTCTCGCCGCGGACTGGCTCGACCAGCCGTACGCGATCTGCCCGCGCACGCTGGCCGCGGATCCCGCCGTCGAAAAGCGCGTCGCGACCCAGAGCGATCTGGCACGCGCGTTCGAATTCCAGGCGCTCGACATGCTGCCCGAAGCGCGCCGCGAATGGGATTTCGCGATGCGCAAGCTCGACGATCCCGAGCGCCGCCTCGCCGCCGACCTCGCCTACCGCCGCGGCTGGTACGACCGCGCCGTGTTCTACTACTCCGCGGACGCCGAAACGCAGCGCCTGTACGAGCAGCGTTTCCCGCTCGCGCTCGAGCCGCGCGTCAAGCGCGAGGCAAACGGCGCCGGCATCGATCCGGCATGGGCTTACGCGATCATCCGCGCCGAAAGCGCGTGGATGACCGACGCACATTCGCACGCGGACGCGTACGGCCTGATGCAGCTCCTGCCCGGCGTCGCCAAGCATCTCGCGCAGTCGGAAAAGCTGGCGTACAACCGGCCCTCGGACCTGTTCGATCCGACCCTGAACGTCGCGCTCGGCACGCGCTATCTCGGCCGCATGGCGGACAAGTTCGACGGCAATCCCTGGCTCGCGACCGCCGCCTACAACGCCGGAGAAGGCCCGGTCGGCCGCTGGGTCGACGCGCGCGGCGCGCTCGATCCCGACTTCTTCATCGAGACGATTCCGTACAAGGAGACCCGCGAGTACGTCGCGCGCGTGCTCGCCTTCAGCGTGATCTACGACTGGCGCATGAACGGCAAGGCGCTCGCACTGTCCGCACGCATGCCGCGACTCGGTCAAGCGTGGACGCTGCCGTCCGACGCGACACCGCGCAAAGGCGTAGTCTGTCCGACCGAGACTGCCGCGGCGGCCGCGACCCCCGCTCCGCCGGCGAGCGTCGCGCCGGCCGCGCCGGCGCACTAGCCTTATCCACCGTCCCGCGCGATTCGCTCGCGCTCGCGGGAGAACGTCGATGAAGCGGCAACGGATCGTGATCCTCGGCGGCACCGGCTTCGTCGGCAGTCACCTCGTGCCGCGCCTGCACGCGGACGGCCACGTCATC
>DAISJF010000043.1:6796-9553 GCA_036821625.1 Rhodanobacteraceae bacterium | reverse complement strand
GACAGCGCCGACTGCTCCGGTTCGCCGATCGGCTCAGGCCAGGCGCAGGCACCTACGGCCGGAGGCTGGCAACCGATCGGCGCGCAATACATCGAAGTCGGCGACGCCGACTGGACGCCCGGCACCACCGTTGAGGTGCAGCTCATCCAGGAGAAGACCGACAATGCGTTCGGCGGCGACAGCGACCCGGTCCTGTTCGACGGCATCGCTCTGGTACCTGACACCGACCGCATCTTCGCCGACGGATTCGACGGCGTCTGAGCATCCTTCCTGCCCGCGCCGTCGCGACGACGCGCGGCGCGGGCTCCGTTTGCACGCGCCGATCGCGTACCCTACGCGGACCCCGGCAAGCCGAATATCCGATGCGCCACCTGATCATCGCGACGATCCTCGTCGCCTGCGCCGTGTGCGCGCCGCTTGCCGCCGCCACGAGCAACGCCATGACGAACGACTGGTCCACCCCTGCCGAGCGCGCGCAATTCCGCACGACGCCGTCCTATGTCGAGACGCACGCCTATCTGGAACGGCTCGCCGCCGCCGCTCCGAACACGATCCACCTTTCGCGCTTCGGTGTCTCGCCGGAGGGCCGCGATCTGATGCTCGTCGTCGCCGCGAAGGACGGCGAGTTCACGCCCGAAGCGGCGCGCGCATCTGGCAAGGAAATCGTGCTCGTGCAATCCGGCATCCACGCCGGCGAGATCGAAGGCAAGGACGCCGCGCTGATGTTGCTGCGCGACGTCTCGGTCGGCGGCAGGCATGCCGCACTCCTCGATCACGCGATCCTCGTCTGGCTGCCGATCTTCAATGTCGACGGCCACGAGAATTCGGGTCCGTACAACCGCATCAACCAGAACGGACCGGCCGAGATGGGTTTCCGCGCGACCGCGCAGAATCTCAACCTCAATCGCGACTACATGAAAGCCGACGCGCCCGAAATGCGCGACTGGCTCGCGATGTTCAATGCCTGGATGCCCGATCTCTTCATGGACATCCACACCACCGACGGCGCCGATTATCAATACGACCTGACCTGGTACCTCGAGGAATGGGGCCCGCTGCATCCGGCGGTCAAGGCGTGGCAGGACGCCGCGTTCAAGCAGTCGATCTTTCCCGCTTTCGACCGGATGGGACATGCACAGGCGCCGTACATCGATCTCGTCGATCATCGCGACATCACCAAGGGCATCGGCAATTTCGGCTCCGGTCCGCGCTTCTCGACCGGCTACGTCGCGCTGCGCAACCGGGCCGCGCTGCTCGTCGAAACGCACATGCTGAAGTCGTACGAAGTGCGCGTGCGCGCGACTTACGACCTCGTCGTCGCCACGCTCGCATACATCAATGCGCATCCGGGCACGCTGCGCAAGGCGACGCAGCAGGCCGACGCCGAGACGATCGCGAAGGCCGGCGCCGAGCTGCCGATCCTGTTCAAGACCACCGACAAGCCGGTCACGATCTCGCTGAAAGGATATGCGTTCACTCAGCAGAAAAGCGATGTTTCAGGCGACACCTGGGTGACCTACGATCCGCACGCACCGAAGACGTACGACATCCCGTTCTACCGCGACCTCATCGCGACCGAATCCATCCGTCTGCCCGCCGCTTACGTCGTGCCGGCCGCGTGGCCGCAGGTCGTCGAGAAGCTGACGCAGCACGGCGTCCGCTTCGAACGGGTCGCGCGAGCCGTCTCGGTCCGCGCGGAGCGCTATCGCCTGTCCAGGCCCGACTGGGCCGCGAAGCCGTTCGAAGGCCGGCATCTCGTGCAGGATTTTTCGATCGCGACCGAAACGGCCACGGTCGATCTGCCTGCGGGATCCGTCCTCGTGCCGATGGATCAGCTGGCCGCGAACGTCATCGCGAACCTGCTCGAGCCGCGCGCGCCGGATTCGCTGTTGCGCTGGGGATTCCTGGACGCGTGCTTCGAGCAGAAGGAATCGCCCGACGCGCGCGTCGCCGAGCGTCTCGCGCGCGAGCTGATGGCGAAGGATCCGGCCCTCAAGGCGGAATTCGAGTCCCGGCTCGCCGCCGATCCCGACTTCGCCAAGGATCCGGCCGCTCGGCTTGCGTTCTTCTATGAACGCTCGCCCTGGTATGCGACGCAGCGGGTCGGCGTCTATCCCGTGCTGCGTCTCGACGCGGCGGCGCTCGCCGCCGCCCGGAGCCGCTGACGTCCGTTCCGAACGCGGCATTTCACCCTGAGGTATGCCGCTGGCGACCGTCGGCGCCTTCCAAAACTGTGAATATTGGTCCGGGGTGACCTTCGACACTGGGATGCGTGGAGCGAGGCTCCTAGCCTCGCCGATCAGCCGTTTTCCAGGAATTTCCCCGCATGTCCTTCATCCGGCTCCGCGTGCTCGCGGCCGCCCTTGCTTTCACCGCGATCGGCGCCTCGGCGCACACCAATGAGCGCGGTATCGACCCGCAGAACTTCGACGAATCCGTCGGCGCCTGCACCGACTTCTTCGAGCACGCCGACGGCGGCTGGCTGAAATCCAACCCGATCCCGCCGGAATACAGCCAGTGGAGCCTCGACGACGAGCTGCACGAGCGCAACATTGCGCTGCTGCGCGAAATACTCGAGGACGCTGCGAAGAATCCCGCGGGCGCCGACAGCAACCTGCGCAAGATCGGCGACTTCTATGCCGCCGCGATGGACGAGAATGCGATCAACGCGCAACGTTACCAGCCGATCCGGCAGAGACTTGAGCGCGTCGACGCGCTCGGCTCGGTCGGCGATGTCGCGACGCTGATCCGCGACTG
>DAISJF010000043.1:0-6786 GCA_036821625.1 Rhodanobacteraceae bacterium | reverse complement strand
CTCGAGACCTCCGCCGACGTCGCGGGCCTGATCCGCCGCTGGCACGCGCAGGGCATTCCGACGCTGTTCGACTTCGGTCCCGAATCCGACATGAAGAACGCGTCGATGGTCATTGCCTACGCGACGCAGGGCGGGCTCGGCATGCCGGACCGGGACTACTACCTGCGCAAGGACGCGAAATCCAAGGCGCTGCTCGCGAAATATCGCGCGCACGTCGCGCGCATGCTCGGCCTGATCGGCCAGAAGAACGCCGACGCGCAAGCGGGCTGGGTGCTCGATCTGGAAACCCGGCTGGCGAAATCCTCGCTCGACCGCGTCGCGCTGCGCGAGCCGGAAAACTCGTACCACATGTTCACGGTCAAGGATGCGGACGCGAAGACGCCGCATTTTTCGTGGACCGAGTTTTACGCGCGCATCGGCCACGCCGACGTGCAGCGCTTCTCGCTCGCGCAACCGGATTTCTTCGTGGCAGCCGACCGGGCGCTCGCCGGCGTGCCGGTCCCGCACTGGCAGGCGTACCTGCGCTGGCACCTCGTGAATTTCGCGGCGCCCTACCTCAGCGACGCGTTCGTCAACGCAGACTTCGATTTCTACTCGCGCACGCTGCGCGGCACCGAGCAGCTCAAGCCGCGCTGGAAGCGTGCGATCGACGCCACGAACGAGGCGATCGGATTCGCGGTCGGCGAAGCCTACGTCGCGAAGGTGTTTCCGCCCGAAGCCAAGCGGCGCGCCGAGAAGCTCGTCGCGGATCTCAAGACGGCGCTGCGGCAGCGGATCGAAAAGCTCGACTGGATGGCCGATGCGACCAAGCAGGCCGCGTACGCCAAGCTCGACACGCTGAGGCCGAAGATCGGCTACCCCGACAAGTGGCGCGACTATTCCGCGCTCGAGATCGGCCGCACTTCGTATTTCGACAACGTGCTCGCGGCAGACACGTTCGAAACGCGCCGCCAGTTCGCGAAGATCGACAAGCCGGTCGACAAGAGCGAATGGGGCATGCTGCCGCAGACCGTCAACGCGTACTACAACCCGTTGCAGAACGAGATCGTGTTCCCGGCCGCGCAGATGCAGCCGCCCTACTTCGACGCGAGCGCCGACGATGCGCTGAACTACGGCGGCATCGGCGCCGTGATCGGTCACGAGATGCTGCACGGCTTCGACGACCAGGGCAGCCGCTTCGACGCCGACGGCAACCTGCGCGACTGGTGGACCGGCACGGACCGCAAGCAGTTCGACGCGCGGACGGCCAAGCTGGTCGAGCAGTTCAACGCGTACGTTCCGGTCGACAATCTGCACATCAACGGCAAGCTGACGCTCGGCGAGAACATCGCCGACCTCGGCGGGCTGCTGGTCGCCTGGGATGCGTTCCGGATCGCGACACGCGATCAGCCCGTCGCGAAGCGCGACGGCTTCACGCCGGAGCAGAGGTTCTTCCTCTCGTTCGCGCAGAGCTGGCGCACGCAGCAGCGGCCCGAGGCGCTGCGCCTGCAGGTGCAGTCGAACGAGCACGCGCCGGCCAAGTACCGCGTGAACGGACCCGTCAGCAATCTTCCCGAATTCGCAGCCGCGTTTGGCTGCTCGCCGCCGCAGCCGATGGCGCGCCCGCAGAACCAGCGCGTCGTCATCTGGTAGTCGTTTTTCGTTCCGAGTTTCCGAGGAGAAACCATGACACTCAAGCTCCTGCACCCGCTCGCGGCCGCCGTCTCGATCGCGCTCAGCTCGGGCAGCGCTTTCGCCGCCAGCTCGTTCGACGTTTCCGAGATCGACAAGGCGATCAACCCTTGCAGCGACTTCGACGGCTTCGTCAACGCCAAATGGGTCGCCAAAAATCCCATTCCGCCCGATCGCACGCGCTGGGGCGCATTCGATCAGCTGCGCGAGCACAGCCTCGAGACGCAGCACGACATCGCCGAGAAAGCCGCCAGGGACGCCGACAGCGCGAAGGCCGGCTCGGTCGAGCAGAAGATCGGCTGGTTCTATCGTTCCGGCATGAACGAAGCGGCGGTCGAAAAGGCCGGATACGATCCGGTCAAGGCCGATCTCGCGCGGATCGACAAGCTCAAGACACCGGCCGACGTCGTCGGCTGGCTGACCGACAGCACTTCGCGCGGTCGCGCCGACGTGTTCCAGATCGCTTCGCTGCCGGACTTCAAGGACGCATCGACGCAGATCGCGTACGCGTTCCAGGGCGGGCTCGCCCTGCCGACGAAGGATTACTACGAGAAGCCCGACTATGCCGAGCTGCGCGACGCCTACAAGGCGCATCTGGCCAAGGTGCTGACCATGATCGGCGTCGCCGACGCCGATGCGAAGAAGCAGGCCGACGAGGTGCTCGCATTCGAGACGCGTCTGGCCAAGGCTTCGTTCCTGCCGGTCGAGCTGCGCGATCCGAAGAACCAGTATCACTTCGTCACGATCGCCGAAGCGGACAAGGTCACGCCGAACATCGAATGGCAGAAGTTCTTCGTCGCGCAGCACGCCGACATCAAGAACGGCTTTTCGCTGTCGCAGCCGAAGTTCTTCGCCGAAGTCGACGCGATGCTGAAGGACGTGCCGGTCGATCAGTGGCGCACGTTCCTGCGCGCGCACACGATCGACTCGGCCTCGCCGTATCTGTCCAAACCGTTCGCCGACGAGCATTTCGCGTTCTACGACCAGAAGCTCAACGGCCAGAAGGAACAGCGCGTGCGCTGGAAACGCGTCATGGATGCGATCAACGAAAACATGGGCATGGCGCTCGGCGAGCTCTACGTCGCCGTCGCGTTCCCGCCCGAATCCAAGGCGCGCGCGAAGGAGCTCGTCTCGAACCTGCAGGCTGCGCTGAAGGCGCGCATCGAAAAGCTCGACTGGATGAGCGACGAAACCAAGAAAAAAGCGATCGAGAAGTGGGACACGTTCCTGCCCAAGATCGGCTATCCGGACAAGTGGCGCGACTGGTCCGGCCTCAAGATCGTGCCGGACAACTATTTCGCGAACGTCGACGCGGCGGCCAAGTACGACTACGAGTACCAGATCTCGAAAGTCGGCAAGCCGACCGATCGCCTCGAGTGGGGCATGACGCCGCAGACCGTCAACGCCTACTACAACCCGACCGAGAACACGATCAACTTCCCGGCCGCGATCCTGCAGCCGCCGTTCTTCGACGCCAAGGCCGACGATGCGATCAACTACGGCGGCATCGGCGCCGTCATCGGGCACGAGGCCACGCACGGCTACGACGACCAGGGCAGCCAGTTCGACGCCAAGGGCAACAACGCGAACTGGTGGACGAAGGAAGACCGCGAGAAATTCGACGCGCGCACGGATCGTCTCGTCAAGCAGTTCGACGCCTACGAGGCGCTGCCCGGCAAGCATGTCAACGGCAAGCTCACGCTCGGCGAGAACATCGCCGATCTCGGCGGCCTCAACGTCGCTTTCGACGCGCTGCAGGTCGATCTCAAGAAGCATCCGGACCGCAACAAGAGCGTCGACGGCTACACGCCCGACCAGCGATTCTTCCTGAATTTCGCGCGCGTCTGGCGCGGCAGCATCCTGCCGCAGCGCCAGGAGGTCCTGCTCAACGCCGATCCACATGCGCCGGCGAAATTCCGCGCGATCGCGGCGCCGTCGAACATGCCCGCGTTCGCGCAAGCGTTCCAGTGCAAAGCGGGCGATCCGATGGTGCGTGCCGGCGACAAGCAGGTGAAGATCTGGTAACGCGAGGAATTTTCGATCGCCGTACCGGGACGGCGCCTTCGGGCGCCGTCCCTCTTTGCGGACGAAGCGCCAAGGCCCGTTGCCGGCACGGGACACCGCAACTCTGCTGTTTCGCGCGCCCCTCGATGCGCGGATAATCCGCGCCCCCGGACGCCATTCCTGAAATGCGAGCAACTCTGGTCCCCGGCCAGCGCTGGATCTCCAACGCCGAGCCCGAACTCGGTCTGGGCACCTTGGTGCGCATCGAAGCGCGCAACGTGCAGGTCCTGTTCGCGACGGCGGGCGTGCTGCGTCATTACGCGCTGCATTCCGCACCGCTGACCCGCGCCGAATTCCGCCCCGGTCAGCGCGTCGCCGGGAACAAGCAGAGCTTCGTCGTCGAGCGCGTCAGCCAGACCGACGGGCTTTTCACGTATCACAACGGCGAGCGCTCGCTCACCGAGTCCGAGCTCGACGACGCTCAGCCCATATCGCGCGCGGACGAGCGCCTCAAGTCGGCGCGCGTCGATGCGCCGGAGCGTTTCGATTTTCGCGTCGCCGCATTGCGTCGCCGTGCCGATGCGATGCGTTCGCCGGCCTGGGGCCTCGCCAGCGCGCGCATCGATCTGATCGCGCATCAGCTGCGTGTCGCCGGGATCGTCTCGCAGCGCCGTCCGCCGCGCGCGCTGCTCGCCGACGAAGTCGGCCTCGGCAAGACCATCGAAGCCGGCATGATCCTGGCGCGCCAGATCGCAACGGGCCGCGCACGGCGTGTGCTCGTGATCGCGCCTCCGAGCCTGACCAGCCAGTGGTTCGTCGAGCTGCTGCGCCGCTTCAACCTCCCGTTCGCGCTGTTCGACGAGGAACGTTGCGAGGCCATCGAAGTCGCCGACGCCGGACGCAATCCGTTCGAGGACGAGCAGCTCGTCATCGCGGCGACCGACTGGCTCAGCGACAACGTGAAGCGGGCAAGCCAGGTCGCCACGGCGGCATGGGACCTCGTCGTGGTCGACGAGGCGCACCATCTGGAATGGACGACCGCGTTTGCGAGCGCGGCCTACCGGCTCGTCGAGCAGCTCGCCGCCAGCGCTCCGGGTCTGGTCCTCCTGACCGCAACGCCGCAGCAGCTCGGCCGCACCGGGCACTTTGCGCGCCTGCGCCTGCTCGATCCGGCGCGCTACTCGGACCTCGACGCGTTCGTCGCAGAAAGCGACCGCTACGTACCGCTCTCGGCGATCGCGAGCGCATTGATCGACGGCGCAACGCTCGACGCCGGCGCGCGCCAGGAACTGGCGCGGATCTTCGCCGACGATCCGGATCTCCTTTCACGGGTCGACCGATACGCGGACGAGGGCGCCGCGGCGGCACCGGCGCTGATCGATGCATTGATCGATCGCCACGGCACCGGTCGCGTGATGTTCCGCAACCGCCGCGCACAGATCGGCGGATTCCCGCGCCGCATCGCCGACATCGCGGTGCTGGATGCGAGCGAGCTCGACGACGCCGCGCGCCAGCGCCTGCTGGCCGAATTCCACGCCGACGCGCAGGCGCATCCGCCCGCCGGCGAATACGACTATGCGAACGATCCGCGGCTCCCGTGGCTGGCGGCGCTGATCGAGCGCCTCGCGGCGGAGAAATTCCTGTTGATCTGCCGCTCGCAATCGAAAGTGCTCGCGCTCGAGGAGGCGCTGCGCCGGACCACCGGCGTCAAGGTCGCGCGCTTCCACGAAGGCATGACGATCCTGCAGCGCGACCGCAACGCGGCCTGGTTCGCGGAAGCCGATGGCGCGCGCGTTCTGCTCTGCTCGGAGATCGGCTCGGAAGGCCGCAACTTCCAGTTCGCGCATCATCTGATCCTGTGGGACCTGCCGCTCGATCCCGATCTGCTCGAGCAGCGCATCGGCCGGCTCGACCGCATCGGACAGCGCAACGACATCACGCTGCACGCGGTCGCGATCGGCGGAACAGCGCAGCACGCGCTGCTGCGCTGGTATCACGAAGCGCTCGACGCGCTGCGCACGAGCCCTTCGGACGGCCGCGAGATCCTGCGTCGTTACGGCGCGCGCGTCGTCGTCGAAGCGGAACGGCACGCGCTCGCCGGCGATGACCCCGACATCGAGATCGACGCGCTGATCGGCGAGACCGGTGCGACGCATCGTGAATTGTCCGAGCTCGTCCAGGCCGGCCGCGATCGTCTGCTCGAGCTTGCGTCCGAGCGCTACGGCCGCGAGGAAACGCTCGCCGATGCGCTGCGCGCCGCGGACGCCGACGCGCTCGACGACTTCGTGCTTGCGCTCTTCGAGCAGTTCGGCATCGACAACGAGGAAGTCGCGCCGCGCACGTTCGTGCTCGATCCGGAATATCTCAGTACGGAGGGATTCCCGGGCCTCAAGGACGGTCCTCAGCAGGTCACGTTCGATCGAGCGAACGCGCTCGCGCGCGAGGAGCTGCCGCTGCTGAGACTCGATCATCCGCTCGTCGCCGGCGCTCTCGATCTGCTGCTCGAGAGCGAACAGGGCAACGCGGCGCTGCTGATCGACGCCGCGCTGCCGCCGCGCACGACGCTGCTCGAATGCGTGTTCGTGCTCGAATGCGTCGCCGACGCGAAGCTCGACGTGCGCCGCTTCCTGCCTCCGCTGCCGCTGCGCGTCGTGATCGACAACCGGCTGAATCCGCGCAATGACTTCGAGGCGTCGCCGGCGAGTCTGGCGCGTGCGAAGGAGCAACCGACCGACGCGTCGCGCTACCGGCCGCTTCTGCCGAGGCTCGTCGCACCGATGCTGGCGGCCGCCGAAACCCATGCCCGCGGCCTCGCGGCCGCCGAGATCGGCGCGGCTCTTGCCGCCGCGGACCGCGACCTCGGCGCCGAACAGGATCGCCTGGTCGCCCTCGCGAAGATCAATCCGTCCGTCCGACAGGAGGAAATCGAAGCGCTGGCCGCGGAGCTCGACGCCCTGCGTCATGCAATTCCGACCGCGGCGCCGCGTCTCGATGCCGTTCGGTTCGTTTGCAGTCCGGACGTCGCGCTGCGCTAGTGCCGCATGCGGCCACGCGAGTCTGCTAGGCCGCCCTCGGCTTCTTCATCATCACCGCCAGCAACGCCGCGATTTT
>DAISJF010000042.1:0-9578 GCA_036821625.1 Rhodanobacteraceae bacterium | reverse complement strand
CGGATCGCAGCTGATCAGCTCCGCCTTGCCATCGCTCATGCCCAGGACGTTCCAGTCCTTCTCGGGACACGCCTTTACACACTCGCCGCATCCGACGCACAGCGCTGACGCCGGCGAACGGCTAAGCGAATCGCCGCGAGCTCGACCGGCCCCCGGCGCTGAACGGCCGCCGTCCGCGCCCGTCGGCCATTCATCTCGGGGATCGCACGCCGCGTGCAGAGTCGCGCCGGTTCGACAGCCGACTCGCCGGTCCGACAGCCGATTCACGGGGGTTTCGATGGACAAGACAGCCGAACGTGCGCGAATGATCATCCGGGCGCAGCTCGGATTGCGCGAAAGCGATCCGATCAGCCTCGATGCGCGAATCAGCGATCTCGGCGCGGACGATCTCGACAACGTCGAGATCATCCTGGCGCTCGAGGAGGAGTTCGAGTGTGCGATACCGGATGCCGTGGCGTCGCGCATGACGACATTCGGCGACATGATGGCGTTTCTCCAGACGCGGCAGGCCGCCTGACTCGATTCCTCAGGCTCCGGGCTGCGGTTCCACTTCGTGGAATCGGCTCATGTCCTGATACAAGTGCCGCGCGTCGTCTCCGGCGCTGAAGATATCGACGAATCGCCGATCGAACAGGATGTCCTCGGGTGCGTATTGGTACCGGGCCGTCACGCCCGCCGCGAACGTCTCATCCACGCCCGACAATGAGATCAGCAGACGCATGTCGCCATCCACGACATCCTTCTGCGTGATGCCGTGGAGCGGGCTCGTCTCGTCGATCCGGTGCATCAGGAGCCAGGTCAGAGCGAACATCGGTGAGCTGGCCCGTTCGAGCTTGAGGTCGAAGAAGCGGCGCAGGCTGTGACCGTCCGACGTCTCCTCGTCCTTGAGCAACATGAGCGACGCGGTCGCCTGCAGGATATAGGTGCGCCGCTCGTTCGCGACACGCAGCATCAACGTCGGCACGCCCTCGTAGGGCGTGACGACGGCGACTCTGCTGAACAGGATCCGCGCCGTCGGTTTCGAGAATCGCGCGAACACGAGGCTCGTCGTGACGGCGATGCTCAACATGCCGGTGATGATTTCCGCCGTCGCTACCCAGTGCCCATACACCGACGCGGGATTCATGCTGCCGTAGCCGACGGTCGCGAGCGTCTCGACGCTGAAGAAAAAATAGTCCAGAAACGCGCTCGCGTTGCTGACCGCGTGGCCGCCGATGTAATAGGCGGTCGCGAAGACGAGATTCACCAGGAGATAGATCGCGATAGCCGACGCGAAGAAAGCGGGCCAGCTGGCCGCCATGACGATGTGGAACGCATCGTGCCAGCGGAATCGCGGCGCTCCGAGTTTCGTGATGCGCGTCGGCCCGAGCTGGATCGTGATCCTGCGCGAGCCACGGACGGGCGCGCGGGTCTCGGGTCCGGCGGATTCGGAAGTGCCGCGTGTCATGCGGGAGCGCGCCGCGATCGGGAGCAACCGTCGGGATCGTCTCATATCCCGGAGGGACGGGGAGTTCGTCGCTCCGAACGGCAAAAAGTTTCCGAGTGATCAGTCGTCCGCTCGACGATCGTGCCGAAGTCGAATGGACGCCGAAGGGCCGGAGAACGTCCCGGCCCCTTTTTGTTTCAAGCGTGGGGCTTTTGAAGCGCTGGCCCAAGCCAGCCGCGCAAGTCCTTCCTGTCCACGATATCGGTCGTCCCGAAGAACCAGACCAGATCGCCATCGACACGAACGACTTGCGCCCCCGGATCGATGCCTGTCGAGTCTCCGGGCTTCGGAATGAACCAGTGATAGGTCATGCTCATCGTGCCTCCGATTCTGCTGCTGGGCGCCGCGAAGTGTGAGGTTGAGATGTCCTCTTTGGAGGCCAGGGTCGGAATCGAACCGGCGTACGCGGCTTTGCAGGCCGCTGCATGACCACTCTGCCACCTGGCCGGGTGACGTGACCCGCGGGGTCGCGGGCGGGAACGGAGCTTAGCTGCGCGTTCCGGAAAAAACAAAAACCTCGGCGGGCCGAGGTTTTCTTGATGGGCTCAGGCTCCGCGGAGATCGATTTTCGCGTCCGCGGGCCGTACGTCAGACCTGTCGATGCTGTCGATCTGTTTGCGGGACAGATCCGAGGAACTGTCTTCGGGACTGATCGTACAGCTTGGCTTCGGTGGGGTTGTACGGCCCTGGCCAGACGACGGTTCGATGCGACAATCGAAGCGTTGAACCAAACGTGGAGCGGGAAACGAGACTCGAACTCGCGACCCCGACCTTGGCAAGGTCGTGCTCTACCAACTGAGCTATTCCCGCATGGGACCGCGCATATTACGGACTGCCCGGCGAGTGTCAACCCTGCGGCCCGAACGTTTCGTGAAAATGTGAGGCGTTAACGCTGTTCGCGCAGAATCGGCCAGGCCGCACGCACGTAAACGATCGCCGACCAGATCGTCAGCACGGCAGCGGCGACCAGCAAGGCCTCGCCGGCATGGAACAGGCGCAGCCCTTCCAAGTCGTGCTGGTAAAGGAGCACGACGATTGCGACGACCTGCAGCGTCGTCTTGATCTTGCCGAGGCCGGCCACGCGCACGTGCGCGCGCTGGCCGATCTCGGCCATCCACTCGCGCAGCGCCGAGATCGAGATCTCGCGGCCGACGATGATCGCGCTCGTGATCGCCATCAGCGGCGTCGGGTTCTCCTGCACGAGCAGGAACAGCGTGACACCGACCATGAGTTTGTCGGCGACGGGATCGAGGAACGCACCGAACGCGGATCCCATGTCGTAACGCCGCGCGATCCAACCGTCCAGCCAGTCCGTGATCGCGGCGGCGATGAAGATCGCCGCGGCAGCGACGTTCGCGCCCGGAAACGGCGCGTAGAACACGATCACCATGACCGGCAGCAGCAGGATCCGGAACAGGGTCAACGCGGTGGGGATCGTGATGCGCATGCGGCTCATCCGTGAAACGCGGCGTAGATGCGCTCGGCAAGATCCTTACTGATTCCCCTGACCCGCATGAGTTCCTCGATTCCCGCCTTCTGCAAACCGCCGAGGCCCCCGAATTGCCTGAGCAGCGCGGAGCGGCGATGCGCGCCGACTCCCGGAATCTCCTCGAGGCTCGAGGCCTCGCGCGCCTTCTCGCGACGGCCGCGGTGCCCCGTGATCGCAAAGCGGTGCGCTTCGTCGCGCACGGCCTGGATCAGGTGCGAGGCGGGCGATTCCGGTCCCGGCCATAGCGTGCGGCCCGTCGCGCCGAGGATCAAGGTTTCGTCGCCGGCGCGGCGCGCCTCGCCCTTGGCGACGCCGACCACCGGCACGCCGGTGATGCCGAGCTCGACCAGCACGTCGAGCGCCTGCTGCACCTGTCCCTTGCCGCCGTCGATCAGCAGGATGTCCGGCAGCTTGCCCTCGCCGGCCTGGATGCGGCGATAGCGGCGTTCGAGCGCCTGGCGCATCGCTCCGTAGTCGTCGCCCGGCGTGATGCCGGCGATGTTGAAGCGCCGGTACTGCGATTTTTCCGGTCCTTCGGGTCCGAACACGACACACGAGGCGACCGTCGCCTCGCCCATCGTGTGGCTGATGTCGAAGCACTCGATGCGCTGCGGCGTGTCCTCGAGCTCGAGCAGGTCGCGCAGCGCCTCGAAGCGGGCGAGCAATGTCTGGCGGCTGGCGAGGCGCGATGCGAGCGAGGCATCCGCGTTGCGCCGCGCGAGATCGAGAAACCGCGCGCGGTCGCTGCGCACGTTCGCCTTGATCTCGATGCCGTGGCCGGAGCGTTGGCTCAATGCTTCGGCGAGCGGCTCGCAGTCGGCCGGCGCATGGCTGACGATCAGCTCGGCCGGCACCGGCCGTTCGAGGTAGTACTGCGCGATGAACGACCCGAGGATCGCGGCCTCGTCGGCGTCCGTCGGCAGTCGCGGAAAGAAATCGCGCGACCCGAGACTGATCCCGTTGCGGAAGAACAGCACGCTGACGCAGGCGATGCCGTTGCCGATCGTGCACGCGATCACGTCCATGTCCGCGTTCGCGCCTTGCACGTAGTGGTGCGCCTGCACGCGCTTGACCGCCGCGATCTGATCGCGGATCTGCGCGGCGCGCTCGAACGCGAGCTCGCTGCTGGCGCGTTCCATCGTGCCGACGAGCTCCTCCATGACGGCATCGGCGCGGCCGTCGAGAAACATCGCCGCATGACGCACGTTCTCGCCGTAGGCGTCCGGTTCGATCAGGCCGACGCAAGGCGCCGTGCATCGACCGATCTGGTGCTGCAGGCACGGTCTTGAGCGGTTGCGGAAATAGCTGTCTTCGCAGTTCCGTATCTTGAACAGCTTCTGGATCAGGTTGAGGCTTTCGCGCACGGCCCCTGCGCTCGGGAACGGGCCGAAATAGCGCCCGCCGCCGCTGCGCGCGCCGCGATGGAACGCAAGTCTCGGATACTCGCCCGGGGTGAGGTGGATGTACGGATAGCTCTTGTCGTCGCGCAGCACGATGTTGTAGCGCGGCTTCAGCGACTTGATCAGCTGCGCTTCGAGCAGCAGCGCCTCGGCTTCGGTGCGCGTCACGGTGGTCTCGATGCGCGCGATCTGCGCGATCATCGCGGCCAGGCGCGGGTCCATGTGGACCTTCAGGAAATAGTTGCCGACGCGCTTCTTGAGATTGCCGGCCTTGCCGACGTAGAGCAGCTCGTCGTTCGCGCCGAACATCCGATAGACGCCCGGCGATCCGCTCAGCGTCCTGATGAACGCCTTGCCGTCGAACGGCGCGGGAGCTGGCGAAGCGGAAGCTGACATGCGTGAATTATCGGATATCGGTCTGCAGGCTGTCGTCCGGCGAAGGCGGGCATACGGGCCTTCGACGCCACAGGACGGGAAGCTGGACTCCGGCCTTCGCCGGAATGACGTTTGCGGCGCACCAAATAAGTCGGGTCGAAGCGCTCCGAATCAACTTTCGCCGATGCCGACGTGCTTCGCCGCGCCGCTGTTGAGATCGATGCGCATGACCTCGTGCACGTTCGTGTTCGCGACCCAGAGCACGCCGGCGGCCAGCGACAAGCCCCCCGGCTCGTGAAACCGGTAGTTGATGCGCAGCGGGCGCACGTCGCCGCTCTTGCGGTTCAGCACCTTGATGCCGTTGTTGTAGCTGTCGGCGATGAACACGATGCCGCGCGGATCGACCGCGAGGCCGAGCGGATTCGAAAGACGCGCCTCGCTGCGCGCGCCGCCGCTGTCGCCGAATTCGTAAAGCCCGCTGCCGATCGCGGTCTCGACGCGCGCCTCGTCGATATGCAGCCAGCGGATCGCCGAGGCCGCCGCGTCGGCGACGACGAGCTGGCGGCCGAGCACGCCGATCGAGCTCGGCTGGGCGAAGCTCGCGCCGCCGGCGACACCGTCGGCGAGATCGAGCTGTCCGCTGCCCGCCAGAACGGACACGTGCGACGTGACCAGGTTGATCCGCCAGATCTGATGCAGCCCGGACACCGCGACGAAGAGATCGTCGCCGACGACCGCGAGATCGCTCGGCGAGTGCAGGCCGACCTCCTGCGCCGGCGTGTCGTGCGGACGCATGCGCACGGGACGACCGCGGCCCACCACCGTATCGATGTTGCCGTTGCCGAGAGCGATCCGCCGCACGGCATGGTTGCCGCGGTCGGCCACGAACAGCGTGTCGTGCCAACGCGCGAGGCCCTGCGGATCATCGAAGCAGCCTTCGCCCTGCAGGCCGTCGGAGAATCCCGGATTGCCCGAGCCGAACTGACGCAGCACACGGCCTTCGTGCGTGCATTCGAGAACGCGGTTGTGGCCGCTGTCGGCGACGTAGACGTTCCTCGCATCGGCAAGCAGCTTGCCCGGAAACGCGAGCGGAAGCCTCGGCTCCGGCCGCAGCGCCGGCGGCGATGGCTCGTAGATGCGCAGATCGCGAATCGCCGCTTCCTCGAGCAGACGTGCGATCATCGTATCGATTTCGCGGCGCCGGCCCTCGCCCGAGAAGAGCGCCGCGAGGCGCCCTTCCGCATCGATCAGCGCGATGCTCGGCCACGCGTCGACCCCGTATTCCTGCCACAAGCGGAACCCGTAGTCGTTCGCCACCGCATGACGCAGTCGATGGCGGTTCACCGCGCGCAGCACGCTTTCGCCCGGCACCTGCTGCGGATACTTCGGACAGTGCACGCCGACGACCGTGAGCCCATCGTGATACTTGTCTTCGAGGAAGCGAAGGTCGGGCACGACGCTCCAGCAGTTGACGCAGTCGTAGCTCCAGAACCACAACAGGATCACGCGGCCGCGCAATTCGGCGAGCTGCGGCGCGCGCGTCGCGTTGACCCATTCGAGATCAGCCGGGAATTCCTTCGCGGGAGGGCGCTGCGTCATGCGCGTGCGCCTTCGCGCGAAGCGGCCAGGCGCTCGATCAGGAGGGCCGTGCCGCGGCGCGCGAGATCGAGCACGCGCTCGAAGTCGCGCCGCGTGCCGTAGTACGGATCCGGGACTTCATCGGCGCCGGAGAAACCGGCATGCGCGAGGAACAGCGCGGGCCCGCGCATCGCTTCGCGAGGACAATGCCGCTGCAGCGCGGCGAGATTCACGCGATCCATTCCCAGGACTGCATCGTAGCGCTCGAAATCTTCGGCGCGAACCTGGCGCGCGCGATGCTGCGCGAGCGGATAGCCGTGCGCCTCGGCGATGTCGACCGCGCGCGGATCGGCGCCCTCGCCGATGTGGTAGCGCTCGGTGCCGGCCGACGCGACCTCGGCTGCGATGCCGGCACGCGCAAATTCGACCCGCGCGACGGTTTCGACGATCGGCGATCGGCAGATGTTGCCCATGCAGACAAAAAGGATACGCGTCATCGCGGCATCCCGGCCAGCAGGCGCTCCACGCGGGCCAGATCCTCGGCCGTGTCGACGCCCGGTGGAAACGGCTCGGGCGCTTCGCGCACCGCGATCGTGAATCCGTTCTCGAGCGCGCGCAGCTGCTCCAGCGATTCGACCTGTTCGAGACGCGTGCGCGGCAGCGCGGCGAAGCGCCGCAGGAATCCCGCCCGATACGCATAGATGCCGATGTGGCGCAGGAACGGGATGTCATCCGGCAGCGTCGCGCGGCCTTCGGCGAACGCATCGCGCGGCCACGGCACCGGCGCGCGGCTGAAATACAGCGCGTTGCCGGCGTTGTCGCGCACGACTTTCACGCAGTTCGGATCGAACAGCTCCTCGGCCGAGCGGATCGGCGTCGCCAGCGTCGCCATCGGCGCGCCGCTGTCGGCAAGCGCGGCGGCGACGGCACGGATCCCGCTGGCCGGTGCGAGCGGCTCGTCGCCCTGCAGGTTGATGACGATCGTATCGTCAGCCCAGCCGCACAGCGTCGCGCATTCGGCGAGGCGGTCGCTCCCGGACGCGTGATCCCTGCGCGTCATCGTGACGCGCGCGCCATTGCCGTTCAGCGCTTCGGCGATCCGCGCATCGTCGGTTGCGACGACGACGTCCGACGCACCGGCTGCGAGCGCACGTCGCGCGACATGGACGATCATCGGCACGCCACCGATCGGCACGAGCGGCTTGCCGGGCAGGCGGGTCGAGGCCATGCGCGCCGGAATCGCGACAATGAAGGCTGGCACGGGTCGGGACATGTCCGCGCAGCGTAGCGGACCGGTCGCGAGAGCCACAACTGCGATGTCGTTAAACCGTGCCAGCCCGTATAAACTTCCCCTCCAGCGCACCCGCCCTCCCCGCCCTTGGCCGTATCCATCCCTGTCCGCGCCGCCGCCTCGCCGCTCACGCTGCGCGCGTCGGCGATGATGATCGCGAGCGCGTGCCTGTTCGGCCTGATGGCGATCGCGATTCGCTTCGCCTCGCGCCAGCAGCACCCGTTCGAAATCGCGTTCTTCCGCAGCCTGTTCGGCGCGCTGTTCGCGTTGCCTCTGATCTACGTGCGCGGCGCCGACGCGCTGGTCACCGACAAGCTCGGCTTCTACGCGGCGCGCTGCGTGATCGGCATGCTCGGCATGATGGCCGGATTCTGGGCGATCGTGCACCTGCCGCTGGCGCAGGCGATCGCGCTCTCGTATTCCTCGCCGCTGTTCGTGACGATCGGCGCCGTGCTCTTTCTCGGCGAGATCGTGCGCATGCGGCGCTGGTCCGCCGTCGCCGCGGGCTTCATCGGCGTGCTCGTGATCGTCAGGCCGGGCGCGGACAGCATGCATGCCGGCGCACTGGTCGCCGTGATGGCGGCTGCGATGTCGGGCATGACCACCGTGAGCATCAAGTTCCTGTCCCGCTCCGAACCGCCGGACCGCATCGTGTTGCTGACGACGCTGCTCTGGGTGCCGCTGTCGCTGCCGGGCGCTTTGACGGTCTGGCGCTGGCCGGATGCCGCGACCTGGCCCTGGCTCGTGCTCTCCGGCCTGCTCGGCACCGGCGGACACTATTTCTGGACGCGTGCGCTGCGGCTGGCCGACGCGTCCGTGCTCGCCCCGTTCAGCTACGTGCAGCTGATCATCGTCACGGTGCTGGCGTGGCTTCTGTTCGGCGAGCAGCTCGATGCCTACACCGCGACCGGCGCCTCGATCATCATCGGCGCCACGCTGTACATCGCGCGGCGCGAAGCCAGGCTCGCGCGCGCGCACGCCGTGGAAGCCGCTGCCGCAGAGGCCGAGCCGCAGGTATGACGAACCCGATCAAGCCATCGAACGCCGAGGCGCCGCGCCGCGGAGCGATCATGTCCAACCTGACGAGCGGGCTCGCGCTCGCCGTCAGCGTATTCGCGCTCGCGATCGGCGCGTGGCAGACGCGTCTGATGCAAAGCCAGGCGCGTGCGAGCGTCTGGCCGCATCTCGAAGTCGGCTACACGTACAACACGAATACCGACGAGAATGGCTTCCTCTGGCGCATCGACAACAACGGCGTCGGACCGGCGCGCATCGAAAGCGTGACGCTGACGCTCGACGGCAAGCCGATGAAGCACTGGCGCGACGTGCTGCTCGCGCTCGGCTTCACCGGCCAGATGCGCGTCTCGACGTCGAGCCTCGCTGGCGAAGTGATTCCACCGTCGCTCAACCGCGAGACCGCGATCGAGACGATCCGCATCAACCAGTCGCACGGCGGCTCCGGCAAGCAGAGCCGCAGCGTGATCGACGGGCTCGAAGCCGATGTCGTCACGCTCGCGCTGGCCTACGACATCGACGCGCTCGCGGCACACGGCGGGCTCGTGCCGAAGGACTGGCAGAGGCGGCTGCCGGACAACAGCGCGCCGTATACGTCGACGATCGTGTTCCTCGTGCGCAAGGGCAACCCAAAGGGCATCAAGGACTGGGACGACCTCATCAAGCCCGGCATCGGCGTGATCACGCCGAATCCGAAGACGAGCGGCGGTGCGCGCTGGAACTACCTCGCCGCATGGGGCTACGCCGCGAAGAAATTCGGCAGCGATGGCGCGGCAAAAGATTTCGTCGCCAAGCTCTACAAGAACGTGCTCGTGCTCGACACCGGCGCACGCGGCGCGACGACGACGTTCGTCGAGCGCGGCCAGGGCGATGTGCTGCTGGCCTGGGAGAACGAGGCGCTGCTCGCGCTCGGCGAGGCGGGCGGCCGCGGATTCGAGATTGTCG
>DAISJF010000041.1:0-9583 GCA_036821625.1 Rhodanobacteraceae bacterium | reverse complement strand
GACCGCTCTGCGCGGTATTGCCGACGAATGTCGAATTCGTGATGCTGCCCTCCAGCACGCCGCCCTGCCCGAACAGCGCGAGCCCGGCATAGCCCGCTGCCGAATTGTCGCGGAACGTGCTGCCGCTGATGCTGAGCGGACTGCCCTGGATATAGGCGCCGCCGGCGAGCTTGTCGGTCGCCGTGCTCGCATTGTCCTGCAGGGTCGAGTCCTCGATCCGCGTGAACGACGCGGCGCTGTACGTGACGGTGAAGAGCCCGCCGCCGAACGCGTTCGCGTGGTTGCCGAGCAGGCGCACGCGGCACAGGTTGACGTTGCGCGCGTCGCCGTCGACGCCGATCGCGCCGCCGTTGCCGCCGTTGCCCGGATTGCCGTTCGTTCCGGTCGCGCTGTTGCCGCTGAACACGCTGTCGTAGAGATTCACGTTCTGCGAGCCCAGCGAATACAGCGCGCCGCCGTTCGCGCCGGAGTTTCCGCTGAAGGTCGAGCCGACTACGGCGAGCTCGGCCGCGCCGACGACATAGATCGCGCCGCCGCCGTCGTCCTGCGCGACCGCAACGGCATGGTTTCCGGCGAAATCGATATCGAAGATCCGGATCGTGACGACCTGCCACGGTCCGCCCGTCGCCTTGTAGAGTCCGGCGCCGCTCGACGAAGGCGTGCTGCCCGCGATGATCGAGCCGTGCTGCAGAGCGAACGTGTACGTGAGGTTCGAAGGATTGCCGACCTCGAGAACGCGCCGGATGCCTCCGCCGGACAGCGTTGCGCCGCCGAGGTCGAGGATCGCGTCGCGCGTGACTTCGAGCGTCGCGTCGAGCACGATCGTGCCGGTCCCCGCGTCGATGCGGATGGGTCCGCCGCCGTCGAGCGCTTGCTGGATCATCGCCGCAGTGACACTGCCCGGCGAGCCGTCGCCGACGACGAGGGCGCCGCCGATGCCCGGCGCGGTCGGCGCCGTACAGTCGAAGGTGGTCTGCGCAAACGCGGGGCCCGCCGCAGCGAGCGCGAGCATCGCGGCGAAACTCCCGGGCAAGGTACGGCGCGGCATGCTTGAAGAATCCCGCCGTGACCGGCACCTTGCAAGGCGATTCCGGGCGGGATGCGACCGGTGTCGCAATGTGAAGACCGCGCAGGATCCGCTGCGGGTCGACGGAGAGAAAGAGAACATCTTCCAAGGAACCCACCATGAGCAATGAACTGAAGGATCGCGTCGCGCTCGTGACCGGCGCGTCGTCCGGCATCGGCGAGGCGACGGCGCTGATGCTCGCCGCGGCCGGCGCACGCGTCGCGGTCGCGGCGCGTCGGCGCGACCGGCTGGAATCCGTGGCCAGCCGCATCCGCGAACGCGGCGGCGAAGCGCTGGTCGTCGCCGCGGACTTCGGCGTCGAAGCGGAAGCGCAGCGCGCGGTCCGCGAAACCGAGAAGGCATTCGGCCGCCTGGACATCCTGGTCAACAACGCGGGCGTCATGTATCTCGAGCCCGTGATCGAAGCCGATCTCGCGCGCTGGCGGCGCATGTTCGAAATCAACGTGCTTGGGCTCATCGCCGCGACGCAGGCCGCGTTGCCGGGCATGCGCGAGCGCCGCGACGGGCACATCGTCAACATCGCCTCGACGGCCGGCCGCATCGCCTCGCCGATGGGCGCCGCGTACAGCGGTACGAAGTTCGGCGTCGTCGCATTCTCGGAGTCGCTGCGCAAGGAGATCTACAAGCATCGCGTTCGTGTCACCGTGATCGAGCCCGGCCTCGTCGCGACGGAGCTGCGCGAGCACATCGGCCATGCCGCGACGCAGGAGGCGATCAACGACTGGGCCGATTCGATCCGCCAGCTGCAGCCTGACGACATCGCGCGCGCGATCCTGTTCTGCGTGACGCAGCCGCCGCACGTCTGCGTCAACGAAGTCCTGATGCGGCCGACCGATCAGGAGCGCTGAAGCCATTTCGGCGTAGAATTTCCGCGGAGTCTTCCGCGGAGAGACGCCATGCCCTGCGATGCCCGGACGCTCGCCGAGGTCGAGCTTTTCGAGCACCTGAACGAGGACGATCGCGCGCGTCTCGCCGCCTTCATCGACCTGCGTCATCTCGCGGCCGGCGACACGTTGTTCCAGGCCGGCGAGCCGGGCGAGTCGCTGTACGTGGTCCGGTCCGGCGAAGTCGAGCTTTTCATCCGCGATACGGCCGGGCAGCGCATCGCGCTCGCGATCGTCGGCAGCGGCGAGGTGTTCGGCGAGCTCGCCCTGCTCGACCGCAGTCCGCGCACGGCGACCGCGGTCTCGCTGGCCGACACCGAGCTGCTCGAGCTCGATCGCGACGATCTGCTGCTGCTGTTCCAGACCAGTCCCGCGGCGGCACTGCGTCTGCTCGCCGCCATGGGCCGGATGACGCGCAAGGCCGACGAGCTCCTGCGCACGCGCGTGTCGCGCAACGCCAACGAGGAAGCCGAGGAGAACATCGGCCCGCTGCAGCGCGTGGCCGACTGGATCTCGTGGTTCAGCGGCAGCATGTGGTTCCTGTTGATCAACGCGGTCTGGTTCATCGTCTGGATCGTGTTCAACACGTGGTCCCTCGGCGTGCCGTTCTTCGATCCGTATCCGTTCGGGCTTTTGACGATGATCGTGTCGCTCGAGGCGATCTTCCTGTCCTGCTTCGTGCTGATCAGCCAGAACCGGCAGGCCGACAAGGATCGCGTCCGCTCGAACATCGAGTACGAGGTCAACATCAAGGCCGAGCTCGAGATCGCGCATCTGCACGAGAAGACCGACCGCATCCACGCCGAGATGCTGGAGCATTTCATCCGGCTCGAGAAAAGCCTCGCGGCGCGGAATTCGGCCGCGGCCTGAGCGGCTCGCGCGGTTCCGCGGGCCGCAGGGTGTCCCGGCGCGCCGCCGCGAAGTATCCTTCGCACCCCGCGCCGGGCGCGGGAACCTTTTTCAGCTGTCAGGAAGTCCGTCATGGGCCGGGGCCCCAGCATCGAAAACCGCAAGAACGCCGCCGACGCGAGCCGCGGCAAGGTGTTCACCAAGCTGATCCGCGAGATCACGATCGCAGCGCGCCAGGGCGGCGATCCCGCGACCAACTCGCGCCTGCGCATGGGCATCGACAAGGCGCTGTCCGCCAACATGTCGAAGGACACGATCGAGCGCGCGATCCGGCGCGGCTCGGGCGCCGAAGGCGCCGACAACATGCAGGAGATCCGCTACGAGGGCTACGGTCCCGGAGGCGTCGCGCTGATCATCGACGCAATGACCGACAACGCACAGCGCACGGTCGCGGACGTTCGCCATGCGCTGGCCAAGCACGGCGGCAATCTCGGCACGTCGGGTTCGGTCGCGTTCCAGTTCAAGCGGCTCGGCGAGATCGTGGTCGACACGTCCGCGCCGGGCAGCGAAGACAAGGTGCTGGACGCCGGCCTCGATGCCGGCGCCGACGATGTGCAGAGCCAGGACGGCGAGACGCTCGTGCTGAGCGCTCTCGACCACTTCGAAGCGGTCAAGAAAGCGCTCGGCGGCGCGGGATTCGAGCTGGTGCGCGCCGACGTGGTCATGCGTCCGGAAAACCGCGTCGCGGTCGCCGGCGAAAACGAAGAAACCTTGCGCGATCTGCTGGCCTGGCTCGACGAGCTCGACGACGTCCAGAACGTCTATCACAACGCCGATCTCGCCTGAGGCGGCACCCGTCGCGCGGTCTAGGTCAGCCGCGCGACCAGCCAGATGCGCGCCTCGCGCCAGTCCCGCTGCACCGTGCGCAGCGAGATGCCGAGCGTGCGGGCCGTTTCCTCTTCCGACAGCCCCGCGAAATAGCGGCATTCGAACACGCGGGCCATGCGCTCGTTGTTGCCCTCCAGCTTGCGCAGCGCATCGTCCAGCATGACGAGCTGTTCGGTCTCCGTCCACTCCTCGGCATCGACCGCGGACAGCTCTTCGCGCGGGTGTACTCCGCCGCGCTTCTCGGAAAACTGCTCGCGCGCGTAGTCGCACAGCACCTGACGCATCACGCGGCTGGCGAGATTGAGGAAATGGCGCCGGTTTGCGACGGTCGCTCGCGCGGGTCCGACCAGCCGCAGATAGCACTCGTTCACGAGACCCGTCGTGCCGAGCGTGTTCGCGTCCGCGACCGACATGACGTGCCGCCGCGCGAGCCTGCGCAGGTCGCTGTATACGAGCCGCATGAGGCTGCCCCACGATTCGCCGTCGCCAGCACGCGTCGCGTTCAGCAGCAGCGTGAATTCGCCGGGGTCGAAGCGCGTGCGCTTCGGATGTTCCGCCGGAGACGGTTCGGGGATCCGTGCCGGATCCTGAATGTCCGCAATTTCCATCGTCGATCGACCGGAGTCCGACCCGGATGCGTCCGCGCAGGAGTACGGGAATACTCCCGACACGGAAACGGCCGCGCCAATCGTCCTGATTACGCTGCAGGACGACGAACCCGGACATCGCGGATGCGCCGGGAGAGCGCGTTTCAGCTTTCGCGCCAGTTCTCGGGCAGGAGATTGCGGTAGCGTCGGCTCAGCATCAGCTCGCTGCCGTCCTTGAGCGTCAGCCTGAGATCGCCGTGCGCCCACGGCGCGATCTCGGCGATGGCGTCCGCGCGCACGAGATGCGAGCGGTGCACGCGCAGGAACTCGGCAGGATCCAGGCGCTGTGCGAGCCGGGACAGGGTCGCGCGCACGAGATGGCGACGCGCCGGCGTGTGCACCTCGACATAGTTGCCGGCGGCGCTCAATCGCGAGACGTCGCCGATCGGCACGATCAGCGAGCGCCCCCGCTCGTGGACGACGAAGCGGCAAAGCCGCGGCGTATGGCCGAGATTCGAGCCGAGACGCCGCAGCCGCTCCTCGCCGGCATCTTCGTCGTGCTCGGCGAGACGCTCGCCGACGCGCTCCAGCGTGCGCGCGAATCGCTCGCGATCGAACGGCTTCAGCAGGTAATCGAGCGCCGCGTACTCGAAGGCGCGCAAAGCATGCTCGTGGAATGCTGTCGTGAAAACGATCAGCGGGTACGGAGGCGCCGCGCGCGCGAGCAGATCGAAGCCGCTCTCCGCGCCGAGCTTGATGTCGAGAAACAGCACGTGGGGTCTTGTAGCGCGCAACGCGGCGAGGCCAGCGGCAACGTCGCCCGCCTCGGCCATCACGCGATACGCGGGATGCTCGGCCAGCAGGCGCTTGAGCTTGGCGCGGGCCGGTGGTTCGTCCTCGACGATGACGACGCGGATCTCAGGCATGGGGCGACAACGGCAGATCGATCTCGACGCGCGTGCCGCCGGCCGGACGCGGCGCGATCTCAAGACGATGCCGGCCCGGATACATCAGCTCGAGCCGGCTGCGCACGTTGCCGATGCCGATGCCCGGAACCAGATCGGACTTCAGTCCGGCACCGTCGTCCTCGATCGTGCAGAGGAGGCGCTCGCCTTGCGCGCGGATACGCACGTCCACGCGCCCGCGTCCGGACGTGAGCCCGTGCGCGAACGCGTTCTCGACCAGCGGCTGCAGCAGGAGCCGCGGGATGCGCGCACTGCGCGCTTCGGGATCGAGCGTGATGCTGGTCTCGACCTGGCCGCGATAACGCTCGCGCATCAGCTCGAAATAGCGTTCCAGCCAGAGCACGTCGTCGCCGACGTTGACGTGCGCGCTGCCGGACCCGGCGAGCGCGGCACGCAGCAGCTCGGCAAACGCGGAGATCATGCGGTCCGCCGCGTCGACGTCCTCGTGCATCCGGTTCGAGATCGCGTTCAGCGTGTTGAAGACGAAATGCGGCTCGATCTGCGCGGTCAGCTGGGCGAGCCGCGCTTCGCTGAGATCGCGTTCCAGCCGGATCACGGCCAGCTCGCGCTCGCGACGCGCGCGCACCGCGCGAATCGCGACGCAGACCGTCACGATCACGGCGTACGAGATCAGGTCCTTCTGCAGTTCATAGGCGAAACCGAGCCACGGATCGCCGAAGTCGTAGCGTTCGCCGAACGCTGCATAGACGGCGCGGCGGATGCTGACCATGCCGATCGTGTGCAGCGCCGAGAAGACCAGCGCGGCGGGCGCGTGCAGCGGCAGCCGGCGCAGCCAATGCGCACCCGACAACGGCCAGCGCCGCTCGAAGTAGTACACGCATACCGCGAGCGCGCCCATGACGACGGCGCTGCTGAGCTCCCAGGTCACCGGTTCCCATGCCGCGATCGAGCGCCCGCTGTTGCGGAACCCTATGACGACGTTGAGGCCGAGCCACGCGCCGACCGCGATCCATGCGGCGGCATAGCCGATCCAGAACCGCGTGCGGCTGCCTTTCCGGGCGGCAGTCGGCGTCGTCATTCGGCGTCAATCCATCACGTCGGGTTCGAAGAAAGACCAGCGGATTTCGGGGAAGCGCACCTTCATGTCGTGCTCTACGGCATTGATCGCTTCGATCAGCCCGAGCGCGGTCGTGTCGCGCCGCATCTCGGCCTTGATCGAAACCATCACGTCCGGCCCGAGCTGCAGCGTGATCAGATTGAACACGCGGACGACCTCGGGACGCTGCTCGACGAACGCCTGGATCTGGTCCCTGAGGCCGGGATCGACGCTCTGCCCGATCAGGAGCGCCTTCACTTCGATTCCGATGAACACAGCGATCACGATCAGGAGCACGCCGATCGCGAGCGTGCCGAGAGCGTCGAATGTCGGGTTGCCGGTAAGCTCTGTCAGCAGCACGGCGAAAAGCGCGAAGACGAGCCCGAGCAGCGCGGCCAGATCCTCGCCGAAGATCACGATCAGCTCGCTCTGCCGGCTTTCGCGGAACCAGCGCCAGAGCGAGCGCCGGCCGCGCGCCTTGTTGACCTCGTGCAGGCATCCCCACATCGACAGGCTTTCGGCGACGATGCCGAACGAGACCACGACGATGGCGACCCACGCCCAACGCAGCGGCTCGGGGTGGTTGAGTTTGTGCACGCCCTCGTAGAGCGAGAACGCGCCGCCCACGCTGAACAACATCAGCGCGACCAGAAACGACCAGAAATACACGGCCTTGCCGTACCCGAGCGGATGTTCCGGCGACGGCGGCGATTTCGCGCTCTTCATGCCGATCAGCAGCAGAACCTGGTTGCCGCAGTCGGCGAGCGAATGCACGGCTTCGGCGGTCATCGCACCCGAACCGGTCACGATCGCTGCGGCGAGCTTGGCGACGAAGATCGCGAAATTCGCGCCGAGCGCGTAGAAGATCGTCTTCAGCGAATCGGCTTTCGCCATGTTCTGCAGTTCCCGTGGTGCTGCCCGGCCGCTTTCAATCGAGCGACGCGGAAAGCCGCTTCGGCGCAACGTTGCGCCAGGCGGCGAGCATCGCGTCATGCAACGTCGCAATCTTGGCGCGCTTCAGCACGACGATCGTGCTGCCGCTCCGTCCCCACGCGCCTTTCGCCGGCGCGAACGCATCGGGCGCGACGCGCACGAACAATTCCTGCTGTTCCGGCGACAGCTTGACCATGCCGCGGCTCGCATCCGGATAGCCGAGTGTCGCGAAGATCTTGCCGCCAACCCGGAAATCGGGGTGTCCCATGTGCGCACTTTCGATCGCCTCGGGCAGCGTCAGGGCAAGTCGTCGGAATCCGTCTGCGGTCATGAAGAACCTTCCCGTCGCACCCCGCCGAAGTCTAGCCTGTTGCGCCGCGCGATGCCGTTGCGACAGCCGTAGCCGAGCTGGCAGTATCGGACGCAGCATCTGGCCGGCTGGCAAGCGGGAGGCGAGCGTGAGCGATATCCCGATGTACCACGGAGGATCGCGCGACCTGCAGGATCGCTTCGGCACGCGCGCCCTCGCCGACCGGCTGGCCGAGCGTCTCGCGCGCGATGTATTCACGGACGAGGACCGTGCGTTTGTCGAGAGCCGTCCGCTGTTCTTCATCGCGACGGCCGACGCCGAAGGGCGGCCCGAGTGTTCCTACAAAGGCGGTCTGCCCGGTTTCATCCGCGTGATCGAACCACGCATGCTGGCGTTTCCGAGCTACGACGGCAACGGCATGTTCAAGAGCCTCGGCAACCTGCTGGTGAATCCGCAGGTCGGACTCCTGTTCATCGATTTCGAAACGCCGAAACGGTTGCGCGTCAACGGTCGCGCCAGCGTGCACGAGGACGATCCGCTGATCGCCGAATTCGTCGGCGCGCAGCTCATCGTGCGCGTCGTGCCCGAGGCGATCTTTCCGAACTGCCCGCGCTACATCCACACGATGAAATGGGTCGAAACCTCGGTCTACGCGCCCTGCGAAGGCCACACGCCGCCCGTGCCGAAGTGGAAAGAGCGACCCGAGTTCAAGGAAGTGCTGCCTGCGACGAAGCCCACGCCGGCGCGATAGCGCCGACTCAGCGGCGCGAATCCGCGTGGAGCGGCCCGGGCGCGGGCCGCTTGCCGTCGCGCACCCAGTCGAGGAGCTCGCCGAACGCGCGATCGATCTCGTCCGGTGTGAATACGCAATGGCCTCTCTTGTTGACGAACTGCTGCACGAAGTTGTCGCCGTGCCCCGCTCGCTGGGCGGCCAGCGCATATTCGAACGCGGTCGACGCCGGTACGAGCGGATCGCCGGTGTCGTGCAGCGCGAGCAGCGGGCGCGTCAGCTTGCCGCTCGGCGTGTAGTAGCGCGCCATGCGCTCCGCGGCCGCGGCATCGGCGCGATAGCGGCGCACGCCCGCGTTCAGCGCGAAATCGTCGCCCGAGCCCGTGTAGACGAGATCGGCATTGCCGAACGGATTGCCGCGGACGCGCTGCTGCATTTCCTTGATCTCGAACACGTTGAACGCGACGACGTCGGCCATCGTCGATCCGTCGCCGACGCCGTAGAACGACAGCAGCGCACGCGCACCGTCCGGGTTCGCGCGAAACGCGGATACGATCCGCGCGATCACCGCATCGGTCGGCATGAAATCCGCGGAAACGGGCACCAGCGGGCCGATGATGCCGGGATAGTAGTGATCGAACGCCGCGAGCAGCGCGAAATCGCGCTGCATGAGCCGGTCGCTCGGCTCGAGCGCGCCGCACAGCGAAAGTGCGCCGGCGTAGAGCTCGGGATGGTTCTCGATCGCCATCACCGTCAGCGTGCCGCCCATCGACATGCCGCTGACGAAGGTCTGCTTCGGTTCTCCGTGCTTCGCTAGGAATGCCAGGCGCAGGCGTTCGGTATCCGCCGCGCCCTCTTCGACCGCCCAGCCGGTCGCCGAGTACGCGGACTGGATGACCGCGAAGCCGCGCGCGAGCATGCCGTCGAACATCGGCGAGATGCGCTCGCGTTTCTCGAACGTGACCGGCGTGACCGCATAACCGTGATAGAACACGACGAGGCCGTGGTTCCACTCGGTCGGGACGTCGATCCGATAGGCCGCGCCCTGCAGCGTGCCGACCTCCGTCGTTGCCGGCACCGGTTCGCGCTCGGCGCACCGCGCCGCGAACGGGACCGTGATCAGCAATAAGCAGAACGCAACGCTGCGTGCGGCGGAGATCATGCCGAGCTGTCGCCACCGATGCGCGAACGCAACGCCGCGAGCTCCTGCCTGAGCGCGCGCATCTCGCCTTCCAGAGCCGACAGCCGCTCTTCGATCTCGTTGCCGCCCGGTGGCGCCTCGTGCACCGCGGA
>DAISJF010000040.1:0-9974 GCA_036821625.1 Rhodanobacteraceae bacterium | reverse complement strand
GCCATGCGCAGCACTTCCGCCGGCGGGATGCCTGCGCGCACGTAGAGCTCGAGCTCGTGGTGCAGCATGTACCCGGCGAGATCGTCGGTGCCCGGAATGATCGTGACGCCGGCGTCATAGAGCGCCTTGAGGAGTTTCAGCATCGATGGAAAGGATTCGCGGTACGGGTCTTCCTGCCCCTTCGGCACGTCGAGCGCGCCGCTCAGCAGCGCGCGGCGGACCTGCGGCGGAAAACGCGGCGCGACATCGACGAGCCCCGGCGTGACGGCGGCAGGATCGCCCGAGAATAGTCCCTCGAAAGCGCCCATCGTCGGGTCGAGCACGGTGTGGTGCTGCTTCAGGAACGTGATGAACTCGCGCACCTGGGGCTTGTCCGGCGTGAATTCGCGCGCGTGCTCGGCGACCTTGATGAAGCGGTCGCGGTTGCGCGTCTCCTGCACCTCGGGCCACAGAAAGTTCAGCTCGATGAAGTTGATGTGCTGGATCTCGTCGGCGCCGCCTTCGACGAACTGCCGGGCGTTCATGAACGCGGGCACGTGCCCGCTCACGCGCAGGCCGAGCGCATGTGCGCGATCCGCGATGATCGGCACGAGCGCAGGCTTCATCGACGAATAGATCTTGATCTGCGCGTAGCCGTGGTCGGCGTACCAGTTGACGTCCTTGATCGCTTCCTCGGCCGTGTCGACGCGCATCTTGGTCGGACCGGCCAGCTCGCCGGTGCCATCGATGATGCCGGCCTTCAGCACGCGCGGGCCGATCTCGGTGCCGGCATCGAAGCGCTCGACGCGCTTGAGGAACCCGTCGGTGTCGTTGGCCATGTCGCGCGCGCTGGTGACGCCGTTCGCGATGTCCAGCATGCCGTCGATGTCGCTGAAGTGCTGATGGTTGTCCCAGAGGCCGGGCATCAGGAAACGGCCGTGGGCGTCGATCGTTTCGGCGTCGGCGGAAGCCTTGAGATCGGCGTCCGGTGCGATGCGCACGATGCGCTCGCCGCGCACGAGCACGCTCGTGTGATCGGTCACGGAAAGATCGCGCGGATCGAACAGGCGCGCGTTGCGGATCACGAGATCGCCTTTCGGCGTGTGCGCGAGCTCGCGCGCGAGCCGTGCGGAGCGCTCGTTGTCGGTCTTGTCCTGTGCCGCCATCAAGGCCGGTATGTCGCCTGCGACCGCGCTCGGGACGACCGAGAACCAGCTCGATACGCTCGCCGCGTCCCCGTTCTCATCCATCCAGATCGTCGCCGGCTGGAAGCCGAGCCCGCTGATCAGGTATTCGGTCATTGTCGCCTTGCCGCCTGCCACCTTGACGCTGCCGGCCGCTTCGATGCTCGCCTCGCCCGCGGGCAACAATGCGAGCGTGTGATTCGGCGCCTTGAGCAGCGCGCGCGCGAGCACGCCGAAAAACTCCGGCGGCGAATTCGTAGGCGCGTAGAACGCCGGCTTGCCGAGCGTCTGTTCGCCCTGCTCGCTGCGGTTCTTCCAGCTTGCCTTGCCGTCTTTCAGCGAGAAGCGTTCTTCGACGGGCACCTTCATGTAATCGTTGCCGCTGCCGGAATACTCGGTCGGAATGCCGGCCGCATCGAGCTTCCAGGTCGCGACGATGTGATCGCCGCGCCCGCGATCGTTGTACGAGTATTCGGCACGCGTCGTGCCGTCGGCCTCGGTCGCGACGGTTTGCGAGCCGGCCTTGTTGCCCTGGATCAGGATCTCGTAGGTGTGCTCGGATGGCGCTTCGGCGGCATTCGCGGCAATAGAAAAGGACAGCACGGCGATCAGGCGGCGCATGGGTCTTCCCCCAAGGTAGACGCGCAAAGCTAACCACGCCCGGCAAGGATGCGCCTGTGCCGGAAGGCGTTGATTCCGGTCGGCTGCACGGCCTCTTGCTAGACTTTGCCGCCCCCGCGCACCCGGAGTCCGCAATGGATGTTGCCGCCCTGCCCCGCGTCGATGACGCGCACGTCGCCGTGATCGGTCTCGGCTACGTCGGGCTGCCCCTCGCCGTGGGCTTCGGGCGGCAGTTGCCGACCCTGGGGTTCGATATCGATGCCGCGCGCGTCGCCGAATTGCGCGAGCATCGGGACCATACCCTCGAGACCTCGTCCGAAGAGCTGGCCGCCGCGACCCGGCTTCGCGTCAGCGCCGATCCGGCGGACCTGCGCGAATGCAACGTTTTCATCGTCACGGTACCGACGCCGATCGACGCTGCGAAGCGGCCCGATCTGGGTCCGCTGCAATCGGCGAGCCGCGCGGTCGGCAAGGCGATCCGCCGCGGCGGCGTCGTGATCTTCGAGTCGACCGTGTATCCCGGCGCGACCGAAGAAGTCTGCGTGCCGATCATCGAGCGCGAGTCCGGGCTCAGGTACAACGTCGATTTCTATGCCGGCTACAGCCCCGAGCGCATCAATCCCGGTGACAAGCTCCATCGGCTCGATACGATCACGAAAGTGACTTCGGGCTCGACGCCCGCGGCGGCCGATTTCGTCGATGCGCTGTACCGGCGCATCGTCACGGTCGGCACGCACAAGGCGTCGAGCATCCGCGTCGCGGAAGCGGCCAAGGTCATCGAGAACACGCAGCGCGACCTCAACATCGCGCTGATCAACGAGCTGGCGCTGATCTTCCACCGGCTCGGCATCGACACCAGCGAAGTGCTCGCCGCGGCCGGCACCAAATGGAACTTCCTGCCGTTCAAGCCGGGCCTCGTCGGCGGCCATTGCATCGGCGTCGATCCGTATTACCTCACGCACAAGGCGCAGCAGATCGGCTATCACCCGGAAGTGATCCTTTCCGGACGGCGCATCAACGACGGCATGGGCGAACACGTCGCGCAGCGCGTGATCAAGCTGATGACGCAGCGGCGCATCGCCGCAGTCGGCGCCAACATCCTCGTGCTCGGTCTCGCGTTCAAGGAGAACTGCCCGGACCTGCGCAACACCCGCGTCGTCGACGTCGTGGCCGAGTTCCGGAGCTATCACGCGAATGTCGACGTCTATGATCCGTGGGTCAGCACGGCGGAAGCGCGGCGAGAATACGGCTTCGATCTGATCGACCGTCTCGAACCGGCGAGGTACGACGCGATCGTGCTCGCCGTGTCGCACCGCCAGTTCCTCGAGCTCGGCGCCGCCGGGATTCGCGCGCTCGGCAAGCCCGGCTGCGTCGTGTTCGACGTGAAGCAGGCGTTGCCGCGGGACATGGTGGATGATCGGTTGTGAAGAAACGGGAATGGGGAATGAGAAATTGGGAATCGGCGTAGCATCGGCTTCCCTCTCGCAGTCGGCTCACCATTCCCTATTCCCAATTCCCTATTCCCGAGATCTCGACCCATGCGCATCCTCGTCACCGGCGCGGCCGGATTCATCGGCGCGGCACTCAGCGAACGCCTGCTGGCGCGCGGCGACGAGGTGCTCGGCTACGACAACGTCAACGCGTACTACGATCCGAAGCTCAAGGAAGCGCGTCTCGCGCGGCTGACAGCGCAGAAAGGCTTTTCATTCGCGCGCGCGGCACTCGAGGACCGCAAGGCGATGGATCGCGCGTTCGCCGAGTTCCGCCCGCAGCGCGTCGTCAATCTCGCCGCGCAGGCGGGCGTGCGCTATTCGATCGAGAACCCGCACGCCTACGTCGAAAGCAACCTGGTCGGCTTCATCAACGTTCTTGAAGCGTGCCGGCACGGCCGCGTCGAGCATCTGGTCTACGCCTCATCGAGCTCGGTCTACGGCGCCAATCGGAAGCTGCCGTTCTCGGTGCGCGATGCGGTCGACCACCCGGTCAGCCTGTACGCGGCGACGAAGAAGGCCAACGAGCTGATGGCGCACACGTACAGTCATCTCTACGCGCTGCCGACCACCGGATTGCGCTTCTTCACCGTGTATGGACCCTGGGGCCGGCCGGACATGGCCCTGTTCCTGTTCACGCGACGGATGCTCGCGGGCGAGCCGATCGAAGTGTTCAACCACGGCCATCACACGCGCGACTTCACCTATATCGACGACATCGTCGAGGGCGTGATCCGCACGCTCGACCGCGTGCCGGCGCCCGATCCGGCCTTCGACCCGCGGCACCCGACGCCGGCATCGTCGAACGCGCCGTACCGCGTCTACAACATCGGCAACCACCAGCCCGTTCAGCTTTCTCGCTACATCGAAGTGCTGGAAGCCAAGCTCGGCCGCAAGGCGGAGCAGATTCTGCTGCCGCTGCAGCCGGGCGACGTGCCGGACACGTATGCCGATATCGATGAGCTCGCCCGTGATACGGGCTATTCGCCCTCGACCCCGATCGAGGTCGGGATCAGCCGCTTCGTGGACTGGTATCGGGCCTTCTACGGCACCTAGGTAAGTCCCCGTCGCATCTGCCAAAGTCGATTATTCTTACGAGGCGGGGCGGCGTTCTACGACATCTTCTACACAAATGGGGTTGCTAGAATGCCCGGACTTCGGACTGTGATACGTTTCACATTTTGCTGCCACTCTGGGGGAGGGACCGACGTGGATATTGCGTTCCGCTGGCTGCTCGCAGCCTGCCTCCTGCTCTTGGCCGCCTGCGCCACGCAGACGGGCTCGCTGCAGGCACCGAAGATCAATCCGCAGAGCCAAGCCGTCAGCGCCTATCGGATCGGCGTCGACGACGAGATCAAGGTATCGGTCTGGCAGAACCCGGGGCTCGACGTCAGCGTTCCGGTCCGCCCGGACGGGCGCATCTCCGTTCCGCTCGTCGGCGACATCGATGCCGGCGGCAGGACACCCGAGGAAGTGGCGGGCGAGATCCAGGAAAAGCTGAAGACCTACGTGCGCGATCCGCAGGTCACGGTCATCGTGACCGCGCTGCGCAGCCATGAGTATCTGTCCCGCGTGCGGGTGACCGGCGCCGTGCGTCAGCCCATCTCGGTTCCGTATCGCCAGGGCATGACGGTACTCGATGCCGTGCTCGCCGCCGGTGGGACGAACGAGTTTGCCGCGTCCGACCGGACTGAGCTGTACCGCAAGGAAGGCGACGCGACGCGCGCGTACGCTGTGCGTCTGGATCGCATCCTCAAGGACGGCGAGTTGACCACCAACTATCCCGTGCAGCCGGGCGACGTGATCACGGTTCCCGAACGCACGTTCTGAACGCGCCGAGGAAGGCGGAAGAAGATATGGCAACGAATGGACAGATGGTGCCGCTGAACGATCTGGCGCTGATCATGGTCGCCGAAGGGCGACGTCACGCCATCGTTCTGGTCGTGCTGTTCGCGATTCTCGCATTGACTGCACTCGTGATCGGCGTACTGCTGCCGAAGAAATACGTCTCGTCGACCACGATCCTGGCTCAGAAGAGCGACATCATCCAACCGCTGCTGGAAGGTCGCGCCGTGCCCACCGGCGTTTCGGACCGCGTCGCGATCGCGAAGCAGGTCATTTTCAGCCGCAAGACGCTCGGCGAGATTCTGGTCGCGTCCGGACTCGATTCGACGCATCCCGATGCGATCATGCAGGACCGCATGATCGAGGAAATCAAGGACCGCACGGTCGTGGCGAGCCCACGCGAGAACCTGGTCCAGATCACCTACCGCGATTCCGATCCCGACCGCACCTACAAGGTGACGCAGCGCTTCGCCGAGCTCTTCATTCAGGAGAGCCTGGCCACCAAGGAACGCGAGAGTCGCGACGCTTACGAGTTCATCAACAGTCAGGTCGAGGACTATCACAAGAAGCTGACCGACGCCGAGGACAATCTCAAGAAATACCGCGCCGCGAATGCCGACGCGCATCCGGGCAGCGAAGCCGACACCAACAGCCGCATAGCGACACTCCGCGCCGGCGTCGAGCAGGCGCGCCTCAACGTGATGGAGCTGCGCTCTACCGAGGAATCGCTGTCCTCGCAGCTTTCCGGCGAATCCGAAGTAACCGCGGTGCAGACGCGCTCGGGCATCTACCGCGCGCAACTCGCCGAGCTGCAGTCGCAGCTCGACAAGCTGCTCTTGACGTACACCGACCAGTATCCGGATGTCGTACGCACGCGTCACCAGATGGACGATCTGCGCAAGCTGCTCGAGGACGAAGAGACGCGCAAGCAGCAGGCCGCGAAGTCCGACTCGCCGAGCGCACTGAATCAGACCGCGCAGTTCAATCCGCTCTACACGGAACTGCGCAGCAAGCTCGCCGACGTTCACCGCCAGATCGCTGCGAACGAATCGCGCATGAACGCGACCGAAGCGCTGCTCAACACCGAGCTCGATCGCAGCCGCCGCATCGCCGCGTCGGAAAGCGCACTGGCCGAGCTGACGCGCGACTACGAGGTCAACCGCGACATCTACCAGGATCTGCTCAAGCGCCGCGAGAATGCGCGCGTGTCGATGAATCTCGACGAGGAAGGCCGCGGTCTCACGTTTCGCATCCAGGATCCGGCGACCAAGCCGCTGCGTCCGATCGGCCTGAGCCTCACCCATTTCGCTTCGGCCGGCATCGCGCTTGCGCTGGTCGTGCCGGTCGGCCTTCTGTTCACGCTCGCGCGCTTCGATCCGCGCGTCCGCTCGGCCCGCGAGCTCGAACGCTATGTGGGCGTGCCGGTGATGGCCAGCGTGCCCGTCTATGCGACGCGGCGCGAACGGCGTTCCGAGCGCGCGCGCGGGGCACTGGCAGTCCTGCTCGTGCTGGCGGTTTTTGCAGCGTATGCGCTGACCTACTGGCTGCGTGTGACGAAGGCGCTATGAGCCCCACGGACGACAACTCGACACCGGACCACGTGCGCGCGGCACTCGGCGCGGCGGCGCTCGACATCGCGCAGCGGGCCAGCGCCACGCGCTCGATCGCGCGCATCGTCGAGCCGCATGCGCTCAGCACGCGCACGCTCGGCGAGCGCAGGCTCATCCATCAGGACGACTCCTCGCGCGTCTACGCCGACGCGTTCCGCGAGATCCGCACGCGCCTGCTCGCGCTCGGCGGCACGGACAACTTCGTGACCATGATCGCGCCGATAAGCCACGGCTCGGGCGGCAGCTTCGTGGCGCGCAATCTCGCCGCCGCGTTCGCGTTCGACGAGGCCAAGACCGCGCTGCTGATCGACTGCGACATGCGCCACGCGACGCAGCACACGGCGCTCGGCGTCAATCCGACCGAAGGCGGCCTGATCGACTATCTCGAGCACCCCGCGCTCGGCGTCGAGAAGATTCTCTATCACACCGGCATCCCACGCCTCAGGCTGATCCCGGTCGGCAAACGGCGCGAGATGAGCGCCGAGTATTTCTCGTCGTTCCGCATGCGGGCCGTGCTCGACTCGCTGCGCAGCCGCTACGCGGACCGCTACCTGTTCATCGACGGTCCTGCCGTCAAAGGGGCGCCGGATGCGCGCATCCTGGCCGATCTCGCCGATTTCGTCGTGCTCGTCGTCGGCTACGGGCGCGACACTCCGAGCACGATCAACAAGGCACTGGCCAACTTCGAACCGAACAAGATCGCCGGCGTGGTGTTCAACCGCGCCCCATAAACGCCACTGATCGAGAGGGGGAGACGACTCATGTGGCCACGATTGAGGTCGACGAGGCTCTCCGGCGTGCTCTTCGCGCTGGCGTTCCCGATTGCCGCGTCCGCCGCGCACATCGACTACGACGTCGGCGTCGGCATCGAGCACAACGACAACATCAATCTCAGCGAGAACGATCCGATCTCCGAGGACATCCTGATCCCGAGCCTCGGTTTCGCCGCATCGGAGATGGGCTCGACGTTTCAGGGATACGCGACCGGCGCGATCCAATACCGCGACTACCTCGGTGGCACCTACTCGGACGAGTTCCGCGGCGACATTGCCGGCAAGCTGAACTGGACCGTGGCGCCCGAGCGCCTCGATTTCACCGTGCAGGATCGTCTTGCCGTCGAGCCGATCAGCACGCTCGTGCCGGACGCGCCGAACAACCTGCAGCAGACGAATGTGTTCGCGCTCGGTCCGATCTTCAACTTCCGGTTCGCTTCGACCGTGCGCGGGCAGGCTGAGCTCTTCTTCGTCGACAGCTACGCCGACAAGACCGACGACTTCAACTCGCAACGCCTGGCAGGCGCGGTGCGTGCGATCAAGGACCTCGATCCGCTCACGTCCATATCCGCGAACATCGCCGACGAATACGTGACCTTCGACAACTCCGACGCCAGCCCGGACTACAACCGGTGGGGCGCATTCGGCCGCTACACGCGCAAATGGGCCAAGGTCGATCTGACGACCGATCTCGGTTATTCGTGGCTCAGATACAACGGCGGCGTCAGCGATCTGGACCGCGACAGCCCTCTGTTCCGCACCGATCTCCTGTGGCACGTCACGCCGCGGGACATTCTGTCGCTGGACATGGCCTACGAATTCTCCGACGCCGCGACCGGCATGCTGGCCGGCATCATCGAGCCGACGACTCCCGGAGCAGGCGGCATCACGATCCCGCCGGACGTCGCGATCGGAGAGGCGGCGATCTCCTCGGACGCATACCTCTCCACGACCATCGCGCTCACGTACCGGTATTTCACCGAGCGGTTCGAGTTCAGCATCGCCCCCTACTACCACAAATACGATTACGGCACGGTCACGCTTCCCGAGGCCGGCGCGATCGATCAGAGCTCGCGGGGCGGCACCGTGGCGGCAAGCTGGGTGTTGCGCCCGCTCTTGACGCTGGGCGTCTCGGGCACGTTCGAAGACATCTCATTCGATACGATCTCGCGCACGGACCACAATCGTTACTACTCCGCGTTCCTGCGCCAGCAGTGGGCGCGGCACTGGAGCTGGCGCGCCGAGCTGATACGCAACGAGCGCCGCAGCGACGCGCCCGGGCTCACCAGCGACGAGGACGTCGTCTTTCTCGGCGTCACATACACGCGATGAATGCTGCGAGGCTGTCATCGTTGACCGTCAGGCTGCTCGTCGCGAACCGTCACATCGTCAAGACCCCATGAGCAAGATTCTCGTCACGGGCGGTGCCGGCTACATCGGCAGCCATGTCGCCCTGCAGCTGCGCGCACGCGGCGAGCAGATCGTCGTGCTGGACAATCTCAGCACCGGCTTCCGCGAGGCGGTGCGCGGCGCTGACCTCGTCGTCGGCGATGTCGGAAATCGTGGTCTCGTCGATCGCGTGCTCGCCGAGCACCGTATCGACACGGTGATCCATTTCGCTGCGCACACGGTCGTGCCGGAGTCGGTGCGCGATCCGCTCAAGTATTACGGCAACAACACCTGCGGAACCCGCAGCCTGCTTGCCTCGTGCGCCGCCGCGGGCGTGCGGCACTTCGTGTTTTCTTCGACCGCGGCGGTGTACGGCATGCCGGCGTCCGGCATCGCCGACGAGGACACGCCGACCTGTCCGATCAACCCGTACGGCAGCTCCAAGCTGATGAGCGAGATGATGCTGCGCGATCTCAGCGCCGCGACGTCGCTCCGGCACGTGATCCTGCGCTACTTCAACGTCGCCGGCTGCGATCCGGAGGGGCGCATCGGACAGTCGACCCCGAACGCGACGCTGCTGATCAAGGTCGCCTGCGAGCATGCCGTCGGCAAGCGCGACCGCCTCGAGGTGTTCGGTTCCGATTACGACACGCCCGACGGCACCTGCATCCGCGATTTCATCCACGTCGACGATCTGGCCACCGCGCATCTCAACGCGCTCGATCACCTGCGCGAAGGCGGCGAGTCGCTGACGATCAACTGCGGCTACGGCCACGGCTACAGCGTGCGCGAGGTCATCGATACGGTCGAGCGCGTGTGCCGCCGTCCGCTCAACGTCGTCGACAGTCCGCGCCGTCCCGGCGATCCGAAGATGCTGGTCGCGAAGACCGAGCGCCTTGTTCAGCGGTTCGGCTGGACGCCGAGGCACGACGATCTCGAATTCATCGTGCGCACGGCCTACGCGTGGGAACAGCGCCTGCTCTCGGGCTGAGTACGGGCGCCGTACGCAAATGACCAGGCGCTCCACCCTCAAGATCGCGATCGTCACGCCCATGCTGCCGATACCGCACGACCAGACACGCG
>DAISJF010000039.1:0-10022 GCA_036821625.1 Rhodanobacteraceae bacterium | reverse complement strand
GTTGTTCGTATTGCCGAAGTTGCTGTACTTGGAGTAGCGGTCGCCCAGCGTCAGGTTCAACGCGTGCACGAACGGAAAGTCCTTCAGAATCGGCACGAACAGCTCGGCATAGACTTCCTTGACGTCGTAGCCGCCCTGCAACGGCGATGCGCACTGGCTGCCCAGCACGCAGTTGCCGGTCGAGGGATTGATCAGCAGGGACGTGTCGACATTCGCGTGCGTGTATTCCTCGCGTTTCGAAGCGCCGAGCGCGAGCTGCACCGAGCCGGCCGGCAGATCGAACAGACCGCCGTTCGTGTCGAAGCGCCAGACCTTTTCCTGCGTGAAGCCGCCGCTCGACGCCGGGGAGCTCGCGTTGCGCAGGACGGCCAGCGTGTTCGGATCCTCGAGATTGAAGATGTTGATCGGCGTGCAGTTGGGAATCGGCGTATCCGGCGTGCCGCAGTGGACGACTCCGTCGGAGCCGAGGAACGACGGACCCGTCGCCTGGTTGATGATGTTGAGGTTCGGCAGGCCGCCCGTGGTCGTGTTGAGGGTGACGTGGCCGTAGTCCATGCCGGCCTCCCAGGTCCACTGCTGGTCGTTCCAGATCGAGAACGTGCCCTTGAAGCCCGTGTGGATCTGATCGGTATTCGTGCCGAACGCCGTCCGGCGATTGCCGAGCACGGCGAAGCGCGAGCGATAGTCGAACTGGGTGCGGCTGAACTCGACGCCGAACGGGTTGTAGTAGCTGTCGGCCGAGATGATTCCGCCGAACGGCGAGCCGTACACGGCGGGCGCCAGCTGGAATGCCGACGAGGTCTTGTTGTGCATGACGTCGGCATAGACTTCCAGGTTGTCGGTCAGCTTGTAATTGCCGTTCAGGAACAGGCCCGTGCGTTCCTGCGGGGTCATGATCAGGTTGACCGTCGCGAAGTTGTACTTGTCGCTCGGCGCCGCCGGCGTGCCGTTGTTGACGTAGCAGCGGTAGTCGGTGGCGATGTTCTGGCCGCTCGTGCCGGGAATGCGCGCGAGGAAGCCGGTGTTGCAGTCCGGAAACAGGTTCGCGAACTGGTCGGGAATCTGCACGTGTCCGAACGGTGACGAAGTCGAACCGCCGACCGATGCGAACGGCGGCGTATTGACCGTGCCGTACAGCGACACCGAGTTCTTCGAGAAGTCGCGGTGTCCGGCCAGGACCTGGCCCGTCTTGTTGTAGCTGATGCCGGCCATGATCGAGCCCTTGTCCGAGCTCTGGCCGAACGTGAACTGATAACCCTTCGCTTCGGCGTCGTCCTTGTCCGAGATGCCGTATGTCGCCGAGAACTCGGCGCCCTGATAGTCGCTGCGCAGGATGAAGTTGACGACGCCTGCGACCGCATCCGAGCCGTACACCGACGAAGCGCCGTCGGTCAGCACCTCGATGCGCTCGATCATGTTGGCAGGAATTGCGTTCGGATCGCCGGACAGGAAGCGATGGCCGTTGATCAATGTCAGCGTGCGCGGTGAACCGAGGCCGCGCAGGCCGATCGACGACGCGCCCGTGCCGCCGCCGTTGTTGATCTGCGGATTGATGTTCGGGCCGGTGACCGCCGGCAACTGCTGGACCAGGTCACCGAGCGTGAGCTTGCCGCTCTTCTGGATCGCGGCGCGATCGATCGTGATGACCGGGTTCGATGTTTCGATATCCACGCGACGGATGTTCGAACCCGTCACCGTGATCGTTTCCAGCTGCTGATTGCTCTGGTCCTGCGGCGCATCCTGCGCAAGGACCGGGCCTGACAACAGACCGAGGGCCGCCAGCGCGGTCATCCGAGTCGGGTTCCCTGCAGCCCTCGCAACACCGACGGGGTTATTCAGCACCCGCCGGATCGCCTCTCGGAGCAGTGTGTGTCGCATGGATGTCTCCTCTTTTTGATAGTCGCCCGCGCCGGATGTCAATGTGCCGGGTTGCTGGAACATTAGGAAAATGTGAACCACTTGCGTTGGCTTGTTCTTGCAGCAGTGGTTGCCGAAATTGATGAGCGGGAATCCGCTCTGCTGTGAAATCGAAGTCGTCGACGCGCGCTCGCGCTCGCCGAGCCCGGCGAATTGCGCTCGACCGAAGGCCCGGCTCGGTCAGGCTGCGACCAGAGAGAGTCGCGCGCCTTCGCGAAGATCCGTTGCGGTGATGCCGAAGCGTCGCTTGAACGAGCGCGAGAATGCGCAGCGATTCTCGAATCCGCTCGCGCGCGCGACCTCGGTGATCGCGAGCGCGCTTTCGTTGATCAGCCGGTGCGCACGGCCGAGGCGCTGTTCCACCAGCACCGCGTGCGGCGTTTCGCCGAACACGTTCGAGAACGCTCGGATGAAATGGCACGGCGAATAGCTCGCCATGCGCGCGAAGCCGGCGATGTCGAGATCGAGATGGCAGCTCGACGCCATGTAGTTGCGCACTCGCTGCAGGCGCAGGAAGACGCTGCGGCGCTGGCCGAGCGTGCGCCCGGGGCAGCGCGCGATCAGCGGAGCGAACTCGGCCTGCAGGTCGCAGATCAGCGTCGCGAACGCCGACGCGGCCGTGGCCGCGAGCGATGAATCCCGGCGGTCGGCCGCGAGCGCGATGCGTGCGAGGCGGACGGCCGCTCTGCGCACAGGCCGATCGGCCGCGTGCAGCGCCGGCACGAGCAGCGGCTCGGGTGCCGATTCGATCGGCTCGCCGCCGAGCAGATGCCAGACGTCGGCCGCCGCGAACACCGCGATCCAGAGCGACGTGCCGCGACCGATGACCTGCAGGCGCTGCCCGGACTCGCAGGCCAGAAGCTCACCGCTGTGCAGGAGGCGGGTCTGCTCGCCGTCGGATACCTGGACGCGCCCGCGCAGCGGAATCACGATGGTCGCCGCCGCGGCATGCCCGTGCAGAACGCAGCCGCGCCCATATCCGATCAGGATGCGAAGGCCGCCGTCCGGTGCGCGACGGTCAGTCTCGTCGCCGCTCCAGTCCAGCCGCCCGCCGTTCACGAGACGCTCGCAGTCGATGTGCATGTCGGATCGCCATCGTCGGGACGATCGCATGCTGGCGCCGCGGATCGGGACAAGTCAGGAAGATGCCGCGAAATATCGAGGAGAACGGCCTTCGGATCGACGAAGTTTCTCCGAACACCGTGCCGGAGCGTCGCTTCGTCGTGCTCCGACGCGACCGGCGGACGCGTCAGCCGCCGGTCGCGCCGTGCAGCGTGATCGCGCCGACGTCGGTGTCCTCGGCGACGGCCCGCACGATCACGATCCTGCTGCGATCGTGCGACACGCTGAAGTTCAGGTCGGCGAGCGAATCCGGGATCGTCGCGACGACGTCGTCGTCGCCGCTCGCGGGATCGAGCTCGCGCACATTGCTCGGTCCGGCTGCCTTGGACTCGATATAGAAGATGTGCCCCGCGAGCACGAGCCAGCCGTCCAGGTGCGACGGATTGATCTTGCGCGTGACCAGCGTCTCGGCGCCGGATTTCTGATCCAGGCGGAACAGTCCGCCCTCGGACACCTTCGTGTAGTAGACGGTCGCGTCGGCACGATCGTAGTCGATGCGCGCGACATCGCGCGCGAGCACGAGGCGCGAAGTCTCGGCGCCGTTCGCGTTCTCGAACTGGATCAGCTCGCGTCCCTGTCCGCTGCCGCCGACCACGGCGACGTAGGCGCCCGGCCGCGGTCCGTACACGCCGTAGCGGACATCCTCGTCCGGCGCGGTCAGCACGTGGCGCGTGCGCGTTGCAATGTCGATCTCGATGAGGCTGCCGATCGACGCGCCGCGGGCGGTGATCAGAAGCTTCGCGCCGTCCTCGCGCCAGACCGGGTAGCGCAGCGTCGGCTCATCGCTCTCGGTCAGCGGATACGTGTCCGCGGCGGCGGGATCATCGAGCCAGAGCTGCTGCGCACCGCTGCGGTCGGATACGAACGCGAGACGATCGTCGACCGGCGAGAACGTCGGCGCACCGTCGCTGCCCGTCGAAGGCACCAGGTCGTGCAGCTGCGGTTTCTCGCCGGGGTTCGCGATGCCGAGCGCGACCGTCGCGAGTTGCGTGCGCAGACGCGGAATTTCGTAGACGACGGTGTCGGAGGCACGCGCAGTGCTCGGATACTCGGCCGGCTGGACGCCGAGCGCCTCGATGTGACCGTCCTCGACCGAAACCGCGTAGAGCGCCTGCGATCCGGCGTGACCCGACGAGAAAACGAGCGCGGCGCCGTTGCGGGTCCAGTCGAAGCCGCGCATCCGGCTCGCCAGATGCGTGAGCTGGCGCACCGGGCCGCCGCCTGCGCCGACCACGAAGAGATCGCTGTACGGGCTCGCGCCGCGACGAAACGCGATCTGGCTGCCGTCCGGCGAATAGCGCGCATCGAGATCCAGATCCGCGACGCCGTGATCGTACACAAGGCGCTCGCCCGCGCTGCCGTCGATCGGCATCAGCGTGATGGCGAGATCGCCCGCCGCCGGAGCGGACGGAATCGTCGTGATCAGGTGCCGCGCGTCGGGCGCCCACGAAAAATAGTTCACGCCGCCGGTCGAGCAATGGCCGACGAGACGTTCCGGCCCGCCCAGCGCCGGCACGGTCAGGATTCGGCACTCGTCGCCGACATTGCGCGCAAATGCAATCGTCGCGCCGTCCGGAGACCAGACCGGCGAACGCTCGTCGCCGAGCGTCGGCTCGGTAAGCCTCATCACGCGCGACTGCGCGAGCAGGCGCTGCACGATATGCGCGTCGCGCCGGTCGACCGCGGCGATCGAGTAGGCGACGCGCGTTCCGTCCGGCGAGATTCTGGGGCGCGTCTCGGCACCGGGATCGGCCGTGATCGCGCGCTGATCGCTCACGCGCCAGCGCGGCGCCGACGCCGTCGCATCGCCCTGTTGCCTGTGCAGCGTGATGGCCGCCGCGATGCCGACCAGGACCAGTGCGAACACCGCGAGCACGGCGCCGACGCCGATTCGCGGCCGCTTCGGCACGATCGTCATCGCGCCGTGAGTGTCCGCGCCTCCGGCAACGACAACCCGGCCCGGCACCGGGAAAGTCGCCAGGAAGCGCGTCGGCGCCACCAGTCGATAGCCGAGCCGCGGCAGAGTCTCGACGAAACGCGGCGCGTGCAGATCGTCGCCGAGCGCGCGACGCAGATCCTTGACCGCCTGCGTGAGCACATCCGGCGTCGGACACGTGCCCTTCCAGACTTCGTTGAGCAGGTCGTCGCGGCTGAGTGTCCGCCCCGCGGCGTGTACGAGCTGCAGCAGCACGGCTGCGGCTTTCGGCGTCAATCGCGGTTCGCCTTCGCGCGTCAGGAGACGCAGCGTATCGATGTCGACGACGTGCTCGCCGACTGCGAGAAAGCGGGTCGCTTCCGACCGGATGAGAAGAGCTGCATTCACGCCCGAGGCCTGCCGCCGCTCAACATACGAAGCTGATCGTAATAAAGGTTCCCGCAGCACGCAAGTTCTGCAAACCGGGAGCCGAGTTTCCGGATAGCGAGCCAGCACTCATTCCACATAGGGAAAACACCCCTGTTCGCCCGGCCGCTGCCCGAAAACGCCTCGCGGATGCGGGAATTCCCTACCGAAGCGGACGAGCTGCACAGGTTGTGCGACGGCGGGTCTGCGCCGAAGAGACCGATGCGTACGCCAGGACGAAGTGCCGGAATCCGCTGCACGTCGGGCCGATCCGCACAACTCGATCGATACAACGGGCGCTCGCCGTGCCGCCGTTTCGGCATCGCCGCTTGCCTGATCCGATGCCGCCCACTAGCCTCGTGATTTTTCGCGGGAGAACTTCATGCGAACCTTCCGTCGCGCCGTGACAGCGGCCGTTCTCGGTGCCCTGGCCGCTCCGCTTCTTGCCGTGCCGTCGACCGGAAGTGCGGCGAGTGTCGCGACGCCGGCCGACGTGCACGCGTTCGTCGCGCAGATGAACGCCGACTACAAGGCGCGCTACATCGAGCCGAACGCAGCCGAGTGGGTTGCGGAAACCTATATTACGGACGACACGCAGATGCTGACCGCGCGCGCGAACGAGCGCTGGCTGCAATGGCTGTCGGACGAGATCGAAAAGTCGCGCGCTTACGATCACGTCGCGGGAATCGATCCCAGAGATGCGCGAGCGCTCTACCTCTTGAAGCTGCAGACGGCGATGCCGGCGCCCAAGAATCCCGCGCACCTGACGGAGCTGACGACGCTCGGCTCGAAACTCACCGCCGCGTACGGAGCGGGCAAGTACTGCAGGAATCCCGGCGATGCGTCTTCGTGCCGGAATCTCGACGACCTGTCCAAGGTGCTCGCGTACGACCGCGACTGGGACCACGACCTCGACGCATGGGCCGGCTGGCACCAGGTCGGCCGCGGCATGCTCAAGGATTATCAGCGCTTCGTCGAATTGCTCGACGAGGGCGCGCGCGATCTCGGCTACGACAACGTCGGCACGATGTGGCGCGCCGGCTACGACATGCCGCCGGAAGACTTCCCGAAGGTCACGGATCGACTGTGGTCGCAGGTGAAGCCGTTGTACGACGAGCTCCAGTGCTACGCGCGCACGAAGCTCGCCGCGAAGTACGGCGATCGCATGCCCAGGGACGGCACGATTCCGGCGCACATCACCGGCAACATGTGGGCGCAGGACTGGTCGAATATCTATCCGATGCTGGAGCCGTATCCGGGCGTCGGCAATCTCGACGTCAACCAGAAACTCGAGGCGCAGCGCCAGGCCGGCTACGAAGAACTGCGCAGGGGTTTCAACGGCACGCCGACGCCGCTGGACCTCGCGCGGCTCGAGCACGACGCCGACCGCAAGAACGCCGAGGTCATGGTCCACCGCTCCGAGGACTTCTACCGGTCGATCGGATTCCCGCCGCTGCCGGCCTCGTTCTATACGAAATCGATGCTGCTGCGCCCGCGCGACCGCGATGCGCTCTGCCATCCGAGCGCGTGGCCGATGGATCTCAACGAGGACCTGCGCATCAAGATGTGCATCCAGCCCAGCGAGGAGGATCAATACACGATCTACCACGAGATGGGCCACATCTATTACTACTATTCCTATCGCGACCAGTGGCCGATCTTCCAGAACGGCGCCAACGACGGCTTCCACGAGGCGATCGGCGACACGATCCGGCTCAACATCACGCCCGCGTATCTCGCCCAGATCGGTCTCGCCGGCAAGGCGGGCAGCGACGAGAAGGCCGCGCTCAACGCGCAGATGAAGCTCGCGCTCGAGAAGGTCGCGTTCCTGCCGTTCGGACTCCTGATCGACAAGTGGCGCTGGGGCGTCTTCGACGGCTCGATCGCGCCGGACCAGTACAACGCGGCGTGGTGGAAGCTCCGGCGCACGTATCAGGGCGTGTCGACGCCGGTCGCGGCGACGCCGGCCGATTTCGATCCCGGCGCGAAGAACCACGTGCCGACGAACGTGCCGTACATGCGCTATTTCCTCGCCGACATCCTGCAGTTCCAGTTCTATCGCGCGCTCTGCGTGGCGGCCGGGCACAAGGGACCGCTGTATCAGTGCTCGATCTACGGCAACAAGGAGGCGGGCGCAAAGTACTGGAAGATGCTGAGCGAAGGCGCAAGCCAGCCCTGGCAAGACACACTGAAGGAGCTGACCGGCAAGGACGAGATGGATGCGAGCGCGATCATCGATTACTTCGCGCCGTTGAATGCGTGGCTGAAGGAGCAAAACAAGGGTCAGCAGTGCGGGTGGCGGTGAGGTCGCGCGGGCTTGTATCCGTTGGAGGACGCGGTAGCTGGGAACCGGTAGCCGGGAACCGTCTTTTTGTGCGGCGACCCGCTACCATACGGCGCACCCTTAGAGCAGGCCAACTCCCATGCCCCGCTGGATCAAGCTGCCCGACAGCCGTTTCATCGACGCGAACCGCGTCGCGTTCATCGGCAAGGTCGAGACCTATGCGCGCATCGACGAGGACGGCAACGACCTCGGCACCGGTTATGCGGTCAACATCGGCACCGACTTTCCGCGCGAGTCGCAGATCACCGTGACCGGCGGCAAGGACGAGGTGTTTGCGGTGTTGAAGCAGCTGCTTGGGAACGAGTCGGCGGGGAGCGGCTGAAGCGGCTTGTCGCAAGTGCGGTGCTTTGGGGGGTTCGCTCGAAGAGCGCCCTCACCCTGCCCTCTCCCGCAAGCGGGAGAGGGGAAAAGCGCGGCGACTCGTGATTTCCCCCTCTCCCGCTTGCGGGAGAGGGTTGGGGTGAGGGCAATCCCACGCAGCGCGTCATAAGCACGCGCTCTGACGACGGACAAAAAAGGGGGCTGCGTTGCGCAGCCCCCTTTCGCATTCCACTCGCACGAACCGCTCTGCGCGGCTCGTGCGGTAAAGCGCTACTGCACCGTCAGCGTGACGTCATCGAGCACGAACGAGGTCTGCAGCGAGGAATCCTCGGTGCCGGTGAACTTGATCACGACCGTCTGGCCGATGAACGAGTTCAGGCTGCTCGTGTGCACGACATAGCCGTTGGCGTGGTTGAGGTTCGACCACGTCGCCAGCGTCGCGAGCACGGTGCCGGATGTGTTGGTGACCTGCACTTTCAGCGTGTCGTACGCGGTAACCGTCGTGCGCTCGGCGGTGTCGATGTGCAGGAAATACTGCAGGGTCGCCGACGAGAATCCGGACGGGATCGTGACCGTCTGCGAGGCCGTGTCGGTGTGCGTGCGGCCATAGCCATCCATCCACGCATCCCACGAGCCCGCATGCGGCGGCTCGGAAGCGCTGTTGTTGATCACGCCTGACGACAGCGTCCACGGCGCCGTGTTCGTGCCGTTCTCGAAGCCCGTGTTGCCGAGCAACTGCGATCCGCCGCCGCCGCCACCCGAAACCGTCACCGGCGCCGAATGCGAGTTCTGCGCACCGCCGTTGTCGGTGACCGTCAGCGTGACCGTATAGGTGCCCGCTGCGGCATACGTGTGGCTCGGGTTCGTCGCGGTCGAGGTGCCGCCATCGCCGAACGTCCACGAGCGCGAGGTGATCGTGCCGTCGGAGTCGGTCGACGTGTCGGTGAAGTTCGCGGTCAGCCCGCTCGTGGTGAACGTGAAGTTCGCGACCGGCGGAACGTTGCCGCCGCCACCGCCGCCGAGATTGTTGATCGCGACGTTGAGGATCATGCTGCCGCGGCCGCTGCAGAAGTCGTAGCCGACGCCTGCGGTTTCGCCGCTGTTGTTGCCGGACGTGATGTCGTGGAAGTTGCTCGCCGCGATCGCATAGATCAGGGGCGGCGCAAAGCCGAACGACTGACCCTTCACCGCGAGCACACGCGCCCACATGCCGGCGAAGATCGGCGCCGAAAGACTGGTGCCGCCGACCTGCTCGGTGCCGCCGTTGACGATGATGACCGCACCGGAGCTCGGGCTGCCGTCGAACGCGACATCGGCGACGCCGCGGTGCGTGCCGGAAACGAGCGCGTTCTGCCAGCTCGGCTTCGGCTCGAACGTCGACGGGCTGCCGCCGGTCGCGCCGTTGCCGATGCTGAGATCGTTCCACACGACTTCGCTGTTCCAGGTCGTCGTCGACGCGTCGAGCTTGGTGCCCGCGACGGCCGTGACGAACTGCGAGGCCGCCGGCCAGCTCGGCGTGACGCCGCCGTTGCCGCACTCGTCCGCGCCGGAGTCACCGGTCGAGATCGAGAACGTCTGACCCTGCGCGACGCCCTGCGTGAAGATCTGGTCCTGCGAGGCGGCCGAACCGTCGTTGTGCGCCGAGGTTTCGCATTCGCCGAGCGAGACGTTGGTGATCTTCACCGCATTCGCGGACACGACCGTATTGAAGTCGGCCGTCAGGTTCGCGTTGGACAGCGTCGGGATGTTGTAGAAGATGATCCGCTGCACCTGTCCGCCGCCCATGCCGACGATGTCCTGGCTGTCGAGGTTCCACTCGACGACGCCGCTGGTGTCGGTGCTGGTGCCGTTCGTGTTGACCGTCTGCGTCGTGACCGTCGGCAGACCGTTCTGCGAGGTAAACGTATTGAGGTCCGTGATCGTCTGCGTGATGCGGCCTTGCGTGATGATGCCGACCGGCGTGGCCGACGCGTTCGC
>DAISJF010000038.1:0-10092 GCA_036821625.1 Rhodanobacteraceae bacterium | reverse complement strand
AGGTGTTCGGCAACGCGGGAAGCAGCAACTACAAGGGCGGTGGCCTGGCCGTGGTCGGCGATCTGGTCATGACCGCGAGCCGCGTCGTCGACAACGAAGTCTACACTTCGCTCGGCAACGCATTCGGCGGCGGCGTTTCCGTGACGGGCACGCTCGGCCTTTTCAACAGCACGATCAGCGGCAACCTCGCCGAGAGCGCTTCGCCCGCCGGCAACGTGCGGGCGGGCGGCGCGGACGTCGGCCAGACCCTGTTGGCCCAGTACTCGACGATTTCGAACAATCACGCTTACGGTCTCTACGCGGGCACCGGCGCTGGCGGCGGGGCGCGCGTCGTCGGAGTCGCGCAGATCTCGAACTCGACCATTTCCGGCAACGGCGCCGGGGCGGTCGGCGGGCTGTTCGTGTATGGATACCACTCGAGCATCGTCGAGAGCACGATCTCGGACAACACCGCCATGAGCATCGGCGGAATCTATTCGCACTCCGCGATCACGATCTCGAACTCGACGATCGCGTTCAACAGCGAGACGATGAGTCTGGGCGCAGGTCTGCGTCAGGCCTACGGCGTCGCGGACCTCGAGAGCACGATCGTCGCGAGCAACAGTGGCGCGGTGCAGATCGACCTCGGCATCAACGGCGTCATCAGCGGACACAACGATCTGATCGGCCCTTCCGGCACGGTCACGCTGCCGCCGGGCACGATTCAATCGGACCCGCTGCTGGCGCCGCTGGCGAACAACGGCGGTCCGACGCTGACGCACGCGCTGCTGTCGGGAAGCCCCGCGATCGACCACGGCAACAATTATCTGAGCCTGCTCAACGATCAGCGGGGCAGCGGATTCGAGCGCGTCATCGGCGCCTCCGCCGATATCGGCGCGATCGAGTCGAACAACGATCTGATTTTTGCCAACGGCTTCGACTGAGCGGCGCTTCGACTCGGATGCGCAGCAAAAAAAGAAACGGAGCGCCGCCGCTGGAACGGACGGCGCCCCGCGACTTTGCGGACTACGGACTTCCGTCGAATCCGTCCGCAAAAATCCGATCCGAGAACGCCGTCGTCGTGAACAGCTCCGTCGCCGTGGCCGGGCGGTTGCTGCCGGAGCCCGAATAGAACACCGTCAGCGTGAACGCGCCGACATCCGGTACCGTGAGCGTGCAGCTCGCCGTTCCGTTCGATGCGGTCGTGCCGAAGCAGGACTGGTTGTCGACGTCGAACTGGACCGAGGCACCGACGATCGGAACGGGCGGCGCGACCGAGGCGTCGGTCAGGTTCGCGTTGAGCGTCACGGCCCGTCCGGCCATCGCCGTCGTCGGGCAGTCGTTGAGGCTCAGGAACGACGTATGCGGTCCGGAGCTCCACGTGACCGTCGCCGGATCCGAGGTCAGCGTCGAGTCGCCGACATCCACGAACGCGGTGATCGTGTCCTGGCCCGCATCGACGCCGGTTTCGACGAACGTCGCGGAGCCGTTCGCGTCCGTGGCACCCACAACGACCTGCGGGTTCGCGCCGGTCACCTGGAAGTGCACGGGCGTGCCCTCGGACAGCGTGATGTTGTGCAACGTCGCGGTGAAGGTCTGCTGGCCGCCCTGCGCCGGGTCCGGCGAAACGGTCGCCGGCGTGAGCGCGAGCAGAGGCTGACCGGAGCGCAGCGGGCAGCTGCCGTCGGCGTTCGTGATCTTGTAGACAGCGACGGCCATGCTCACGTACATGCACTGGTCGGGCCCGAGAATCTGCACGTTTGCGTAACCGTGCTGCACGGCGAGCGAGGTCGCGACAGCCGGTGAGACCGTTATGTCGTACGAGCGGATGCCTTGCGGGAATCCGTCGGATCCCGGCGATGCGGCCAGTGTCAGCGTTTGCGCGTCGCCGTTCGCCGGCGCGCCGCTGGCGACGATGCCGAGGTCGCCATTGACGATTCCCTGCAGCACGGTGACCTGACCCGGATTGGCGCTGGCCGTGCCGGTCACGGAGGCGACGCCGGACTCGAGATAGTCGAGCAAATACAGCGTGCCGCCCGGACCGAACGACATACCGCCGTTGACGCCCGGTGTCGTAGCGTAGACCGTCGTCGTCGGAGTCGCGCCGCCCGGATTCGAGATGCGCCAGATCGATCCGTTATCCGAACCGCCGCCGGAACAGCTGTCATCGACGAACAGATCGCCGCTGATCGGATCGGTGACGACGAAGCTCGCGCACGTGATCGAAGACGCCACCGTGCGCACGAGCGCGCCAGTGCTCGGGTTGATCTCGATGACGGCGCCGGTAAAGAAGTTACCGGTCGTCGCACCGAGCGCGCCGTAGAGCTTTCCGTCCAAGCCGAATGTCAGGCTCTCGAGCAGGGGTCCGACAGGAGTCTGCGGCAGTACCGTTGCCGGCCCTGCCACGCCGCCGGTCGGCGGGAACTTGTAGACGTTGCCGGTGTGGATGTCCGAGACGTACAGGTTGCCGAACGCGTCGAACGCGATGCCCGAGGCGCCGCGGCAGCCTTCGGTGATGCCGCCGTAGTTGGTATCGAGCGGCACGAAGCCGGTCGCGAACGGGATCATCGCGTAGCCGTCGCCCGCGCTGACATCGGGGTCGTCGAGAGAGGTGATTCCGCAGTTGTCGCCGCCGCCCGCGCTGAACGTGACGATGGCCGAGCCGGGCACCGGCAGGTCGCCGTCGCCGACGTCCGTTGCCGTGTACGTGATCGTTTCCTGGACCGTGTCGGTTACGGTGAAGACGATCTGGCCGTTGGCATCGGTGTAGTTCGGATCCGGCTGGCTGATCACCGAGCTGCCGGTCTGCTGCAGCGAAACCACGCGGCCCGGAACCGGGCGGCCGAGAGAATCCTGCAGCGTCACCGTGATCGTGTCGGTGCTGTGACCATCGGCGACGACTGCATCGGTGAACGCGACGATGCCGCCGCTTGCGGCCATCGGAGGCATGCCGTTCACTTGCGCGGTCTCGGCGAGGGTGACGTTGTCGGTGACGTCGTGTGCGGTGAACGTCAGCGGCTCCGCGACGAGATCGGTGACCTGGAACACGACGGCACCGTTGTCGCTGGTGGTGACATCGCTCGCGGGCGTGATGGTCGCGTGGCTGCCCGCGTTTGCCGACAGCGACACGGTCTTGCCGATCTGGAGGTTCGCGTTCGCGTCGACGAGCCGGACCGCGACATAGGTCACCGTCGAGCCGTCGGCAAACGCCGGCATCGGAAAGTCGAAATCGGGCGGGAAGCTGAAGCCCTCTTCGTCGTAGACGCGGACCTGCGAGAGATTCGGATCGACAGGGCCGGTGGTCTGGTGGGTCAGCTGCTGGTGCAGCAGCGCGAGCTTGGGCGATCCGAGGCCGACGTGGGCAAAGTCGCTGTGCATTGCGGCGGGTTCGTGGAACGCGCCGGGTCCGGCCAGCGGATAGATCTCGGGATTGAGGAAGCCGAGCGCGCTGCCCTGGGTCTGGTTGAGCAGCGCCGTGAACGAGGCCCATTCCGGTGCCGAGTAGCTGGTGCCGCCGTTGAGCGTGCCGGTCGGGCAGCCGCCTTCGTCGGCATTGCAGATCACGACGCCGGTGGCGGGGTCGGCGTTGGCAACGACGTCGGGTATCGAGCGCGCGTTCGCACCGACCAGCCCGTTCTGATACGCGGGCCGTGCGAAGAAGCGGCTGATGCCGAAGCCGCCTTGACCGGTCGGCGGCGTGTGGTTCGTGCCGTCCCACCAGGTCTCGCCGCCCCAGATGTCGCCGGGCATCACGTCCAGCGTCGAGCCGCCAACGGCGGTTGCGTTCGGTGAATCCGCGGGGACGCCGATCGTATTGCTGCCGCCGTCGAGGCACGTGCTGCCGGTGTCGCCGCTGCCGTTGAACACGCTGATTCCGGACGCGGCGGCGGTCTGCAGGATCGTGTCGATGCTCTGCACGTCGGCGAGCGAAGTCTGGTCCTCGCAATAGGCCCAGCTGTTGCTGATGATGTTGACGCCGTCGTTCACCATGGCGTTGAACATCGCCTGGAAGCTCGTGTTCGCGCCGGTGAACGGACCGTCGTAGACCGCGATGTGCGCGCCCGGTGCGATCGCGAGCACGGCGCCGATGTCGAGCAGCACTTCGTCGACGCCGGCACCGGGTTCGCTGCCGCTGCCGCCGTTGACGTGGATCTGCGCGACGTCGTTGATCTTGTTCGCCGGAAGGCCGATCAGATTGATGTAGTCGGCGACGTCGCTCAGATGGAACGTATCGAATTCGAGCAGGCCCACGGTCTGGCCGGTGCCGTCCGCACCCTGCCACGCGGGCGGGGGCGGATCGGTAAAGAAGTACACCTGCTGCGCGTGGGTGTCGCCGACGTGCTCGATGCACAGCTCGAGCTTCTTCAGATACCTCTCGTGCTGCTGCTGGATCGTCTCGCCCGCACCGTTGAGTTTGTTCACTTCGTTCTGGAAGTACACATTCAGCGCGGCCGGAAGCGCGCAGATCGCGCTGCGTATCGCGCGGATCGCCGGGTGTGGCGTGGCGAGGTTGGAGAGCCCGGTGATGGCCTGAACCTTCGCCGCTATGGCGGCGGGCAGGGCGGGATCGGCATCGTTTGCATAGAAGGTCTGCGTGCCGCTGCGGTAGTCGGCGATGCGCACGCCGAACGCCTGCTCGGCCTGCGTGCGCGTGCCGTGGACGACGAGCGTCATGCGATTGTCCGAACCTTCCGCGACTTCGAAGCCCTGAGACAGCAGATAGCTGGAGACCTGTTCGTAGTCCGCGGGGGAGGGGCCGAAGCGTTCGCTGATTTCTGCCTGGCTCAGGAACTGGCGGAATGCCGGCGAATGCGGGTCGTAGACATTCCGCAGGTACTGCTGGAAGCCTGCTTCGTCGTCGCGGCGGAGCACCACGGTCAACGAAAGCGTGTCGCCGGAATTCCCCGACTTCGACGGAGAGCCGAACGAAACGTGCGTCGCGCTCCCGAGCGCCGGGAGCACGTGTCCTTGCAGGCGTACGCTTCCGTCATTCGCGGCGACGGCAGACTCGGTTGGCAGCATGAGCAACGCGGCGCCGACAATCGCGCCGGCGAGAAACCCGACAACCCGGAGCCGATTCGAGTGAAAACCGCTTAGTCCGACCCGCTGAAGTTCGAGCAACATCGTCCCTCTCCTTCGCAACTCCAAATCGAAGGGCGTGCCGTCGATCGCTGCCTCGGCCACCGCAATGCCCGTGAGCCAGAGCCGCCCTCGCCATACGCAGTGAGGCGGATCGTGGAAACATCACGCGACAGCCGCGCAGACCGGATCGGATCGCACCGCGCACGCGTCGGCGAGCTTCGCCGGCTGCTCTCGCGCCGCATCCGGGCGCTATAGTGGGGCGAGGACTCCGCTGCGATCACAGGAGGCGACATGCCAGGTCCGATCCGCGAATACCCCCTGGACCGCTGCGATCTGTTCCTTGCCAAGTGCAAGTCGAGCCGAAACGCGATCAAGATCTTCGCGACCGGTGACTCCTGGCTGGCCGCGCCCGGCGGCTGGTGGAAGGGTGCATCGGTCGTGAACCTGCTGAACGACGACGACTGGGTGCGCGCGATCGAGCCGACTCATCCCGGCTTCAACATCCTCTCGGTCGCGAAGGTCGGATTCGAGATCGAGAACATGCCGACTGATCACGACCTGATCGCTCTCGACTACGTGCGCAGCCAGTTCGACAGCCAGCAGATCCCGTTCGCGTTCGACGCCTTCATGGTCAGCGCCGGCGGCAACGACTTCATCCCGAAGATCGATACGTTCGTCGATGGCGGAGGCGGCAGCGCATCGATCAATTCCGCCGCGCTCGACAGGATCTTCGCGATGATCCGTCTGCGCTGGAGCGAGCTGCTGCTACGGCTCGCTCCGGGACAGGCGCCCGTGCTGACGAACGGATACGGACCGATCATCCCGACCCTGCAACCCGCGCCGACCTGGCTGCCGGTCCTGCATGTGGGTCCCTGGGTCGGCCCGTGGCTGCTGCAGCATTGCGGATTGGACGAAGCCGATGCGGAAGCGCTGACCAGCGATGTGATCAACCGTTTCAACGCGCTCGTCTCGACGATCGCCGGCGTGCGCTATTTCGACCTGCGTCCGACAGTCGCCGCGATGCCGGCCTCGATGTGGCACGACGAGATCCATTTCATCGCACAGGGCTGGGATCTCGTGGCGCGCCAGTGGCTGACCGCGCTCGATGCCGTGGTGGTGCGGCCGGCGCGCCTCGGTCACGCCGCGCGTGCCTTGCGTCTGCCGACGGCGGCCGGCGTGCCTGCGAAGCGCGTCAAGAAGCAGAGCGCCGCCGGGAGCTCCTCGAAGTCTGGCGGACGGCGCAAGGGATACAGGAAGCGGCGCTCGAGGACGACGCGATGAGGGCTAGCTCCACTGTCTGGACACTTAGTTGCACGTGACTCGATATGCCACAATCGAAACCGTGTCGGGGACCGATGCCGAATCCAGCCGCGCCGAACGCATCGGCGGGTTATCTCCCATGAGCGTTCCGCGGATGAGCGCATCGTGACTGATTTCTTCCGGCGTCTGCGCGAACGCAAGATGGTGCAGTGGGCGCTGGCATACATCGCGGCGTCGTTCGCCCTCATCCAGATACTCGACATCGTCTCGCAGCGCTTCGGCTGGCCGGAGCAGACGATCCGGCTGGTCATCATCGCCGCAGCGCTCGGCTTCTTCGTGACGATCGTGCTCGCCTGGTACCACGGCGAGCGCGGCGCGCAGCGCGTGACCAGCACCGAGCTGCTGATTCTCGCTTTGCTTCTGGCGATCGGCGGCGGTGCGCTCTGGCGTCTGGTTCCGGGGCCCGGCGAAGGGACGCCGCTCGTGTCGAACACGGGCGGCCTGGCCGCGACAGCCCTCGCCGATCCCAGGTCCATCGCCGTGCTGCCGTTCGTCAACATGAGCGGCGACAAGGACAACGACTACTTCTCCGACGGCATCAGCGAGGAAATCCTCAACGTCCTCGCCGGCATCCCGCAGCTTCGCGTCGCGGCACGCACGTCGTCGTTCTCGTTCCGCGACGGCAAGCACGAAGCACCCGAGATCGCCCAGGAGCTTCACGTGCGACTGCTCCTGGAAGGCAGCGTGCGCAAGCAGGGCGACCGCGCGCGCATCACGGCGCAGCTGATCGACGCGAGCAACGGATACCACGTCTGGTCGCAAACCTACGATCGCGAGCTGAAAGACATCTTCGCCATACAGGACGAGATCGCCGCTGCGATCGCGAACGAGCTCAAGGTGAAGATGGATGGCACGGATGAGACCGCGCCGAAGAAGGCGCGCAACCTCGAAGCGAACGATTTCTACCTGCGCGGCCTCGGTCTCTGGCAGACGCGCGGCGAAGCGTCTCTGATCGCGGCCGTCGAGAATTTCAAGAACGCCATCGCCGCTGATCCGCAATTCGCAGAGGCGTATGCGGGCCTCGCGCTCACCTACACGATCCTGCCAGACTTCTCGGCGCGCATTGCCTACGACGATGCTCTGGATCTTGCGCGCGACAATGCCGAGGTTGCGCTGACGCTCAACCCGGGGTTGCCCGAAACCTACGTCGTGCTCGGCTATCTCGCGGACGGCGACCGCCGGCGCCACACTGCGCAGGCGTTGTATCGTCGCGCGATCGCGCTGCGTCCCTCGTACGCCACGGCGTATCAGTGGCTCGGCAATTCGCTGTGGACCGGCGGCGACCTGGACGGCGGATTGACGATGCTCGAACGCGCCTCGTCGCTCGACCCGCGCGCGTCGATCATCACCAACAACCACGCCATGGTGCTGATTGCGATGGGGCGTTACGCCGAAGCCATTGCGCTCTGCACGTCGACGCTGACGACGTCGCCGCAGGACCAGAATTGTCTTGAAACGACCGCGTTCGCGACGCTGCTCTCCGGCGATTACGCGGCTGCGCGCGCGTTGTACGAACGCTACGCGCGCGTGATCAATCCGGCTGCGGTGACGCTGGTCGGCGCGGTGTTCGATGCTCTGGAAGGACACGGCGATCGTCGTGCCGTCGCCATTCGTCTTGCCGCGTTCGATCCGCAAAGCAGCTACGATCCGAAGAGCGGCAACGCGTTCGCGGTCTACGTCATACCGTCGCTGCTGGTTCTTCTGGGCGAGCCGCAACGCGTCGTGCCGCATCTCGAGCGCTTCGGCACGACCGATCGCTCCGGGCAAACCGAGTGGGCGGCGATGATGAAAGCGCTGGGTCCGCTGCATTGCGACCCCGCGTTCGTCGAACTGGTCAGGCGCATGAAGACGAGCGATCCGCATCGCGCCGCCGTTTGCGCGACCCCCTAGCAAACGCTCGAGTGTCTCGATCGGCAAGCGCCGCCGCCGGCGGCCTTCTTGTCATGTCATTCGGTCGTCGCGTCGGTCCTGTGCTCGAGCCACAATCGGGCAACGCGGTGCGGCGCTGGGCCCTATCCGGTGGATTCCGCCAGCTCGGATGCAACATTCGCGAGCACGTCGCGCGGCGCATCCTCGATCACCTCGCCGTGGCTGACCACGATTCGTTTGAGCCGGCTCTCGCGCGCCCACTGTTGGAGCCAGGACGCCAGCGCCTTGGTATCTTTCACATAGACGCGTCGACAGACACGCGGCACCTGAGGCCGGTGGACGCCAAACCCCATCGCGCGCGCCATGACCTGGGCGCCGAGCCCACGCGGGTGCCGCACATTGGCAAGGATGTCATTCAGCACGAGCGTCACGTGATCCCGTCTCTGGACGGAGAGCGCGGCCTCTTTGCCGGCGAGCCCCGGGACGGTCAGAAAATCCAACGTGGGATCGTCGAGCACGTCGCGCGTTGCGTCGACGGGGATGACGTTCTCCACGCCTTCGCGTGCACCCGGCGTACATAGGACCTGCGCTGCGGGGTAGCGGGCCTTCCACGCGCGAATGTCGAGCCGATGTCCCGGATTCGGCACGATCAGCACAGCGATCCTGCCCATCGATTCGATCTTCGCCATGGTCGGTTCATCGACCGGTATCGCGCTCCAGATTGCGGACCGGCCTCCTTTGAGCGATACGATCGTCATGCGTCGGGGGAACTGTCCGAGCGGCATCCGGATCTGTCCCGCTACCGTGGCCAACCCTTCATCGAGCTGTTCGAGTGGGTCGTGTGGCTCAACCTTCCATCTGGTGTTGATCTTCGGCATGTCGGACTCCCGCAAATGCGTGATGTCGCGCCGATCAGTGTCGGCCGTTCAACCCGTACGGCACGTAACCCGCCTCAGCAGACGGCGGGTGACTGTTCAGGCGGCGCGCCGGGGAGAGATCGTCGATCGCTGTTACGCCATCTCGGCGATCTCGACCGGCGCCTGGCGTGATCCGAGAACCGCGCCGATCGAAGCCGCGATGATCGCTGCGATCGCGAGCCACTGAAAAGCACTCAGCTGCTCGTTGAGGAACACCAGGCCAAGCAACGCGCCCATCGCGGGCTCGACGCTTACGAGGATGCCGATCGTGCGCGCCGGCAGTCGCGTCAACGCGTACATCTCGAGTGAATACGGCAGTGCAGAACTCAGCACCGCCACACCGATTGCGAAAGGCAGCGCGGAAACAGAGAACAGCGCGGCGCCCGCGTGCATTACGCCCACGGGCACCGCTACGAGTGCACCGATCGCTGAACCCAGCGCCACCGCGTCGCTGCCGAAGGCCGCACCGGCGCGGCGACCGAGCAGAATGTAAGTGGCCCAGCCGACCGCTGCACCGAGCGCGTACAGCACGCCCACAGGATCGAGTGCCTGCGTGTGCTCGCGGTACGGCAGCAGGAGCGCGAGCCCGGCCACCGCCAGCGCAACCCACACGAAATCCAATGCGCGGCGCGAGCCGAATATTGCGATCGCGAGTGGTCCGAGGAACTCCAGCGCGACTGCGATGCCGAGCGGAATGGTGCGCAATGCCATGTAGAAGCAAAGGTTCATGACGCCAATCGTGACGCCGTAACCGCAGAGCGAAGGCCAGTCGTGCCGCCCTGCGAGACGCCGCCACGGCTGCCGCAGCAGCCACAGGATCAACGCGCCGAGTCCCAGCCGGATCGCGGTGGCGCCCTGCGCGCCCATCAGCGGGAAGAGCTGCTTCGCCAACGCCGCGCCGCATTGGAAGGAAAGCATGCCCAAC
>DAISJF010000037.1:9724-10158 GCA_036821625.1 Rhodanobacteraceae bacterium | reverse complement strand
AATCAATATCGAGGATGTAGCGGCTGATGAAGTCGTATCCGAGAATTCCGCCCAAGGGCATGCCCAGAGCGCTCTCCAGGCCGGTTTCATCCATGGCGGCCACGTGCTGGTTGCGCATTACGCCGAGTTCCTGCCATACGAGAGCCTCGCCATACAGCTCGCGATCACGGCGGGCGGGCTGATCGTCTATGCAACCCATGCGAATATCGATGCGGTCCTGGCCGCACGGCTCACGCGAGTGGGGCAGCTGACATTCGGTGTATGTGCGCTGGTTTTCGGCACGGCGCATTTTGTGTACATGAATCTCACTGCCCCGCTGGTTCCCAAATGGCTGCCGCCGACACAGGAGTTCTGGGCCTATGCGACGGGGGTCGCGCACATTGCGGCGGGTGTTGCGATCCTGTCGGGCGTGCGGGCTCGGCTTGCCGCGATCC
>DAISJF010000037.1:0-9714 GCA_036821625.1 Rhodanobacteraceae bacterium | reverse complement strand
GGATGCGGGGCTCACGGAGGAAGGAGTGGTCTCGGCTCGCCGCGATCCTGCTGACCATCATGTTCGCGTCCTTCACACCACTGGTGCACGTGCCGATGCTGCTGGCCACGCCGTCCAGTCACTGGATCTGGAACGAGAACGCCGTGAACATCGCACTGATCGGCGCCGCATGGGTGGTGGCGGATTCGCTGGCGCGGCCGAGGCGTTAGCGGAGTCGGCGCGCGCGCCGCAGGTTGCCGAACAAAAGATTCCGGTCAGTTTGGCGGTGCGGCTGGCGGCATCGCCTTCATCGCGTCATCGGCCTGCGTCACGAGAGTGCGGCCTGTCGTTGATGGCAATCCGTCTCGTCATCGAACATTTCGTTCGAGTGCTTGGCCTTTCAGCGCGAACCACGAAGCCCGAGAGCAGCGGTTGCCGCGAGCAGAGGCGCGAATCCGCGCGTCCCATTTGGAAACTTGCCGGTGTCGGTTCGACTGTCCCTCTTACGTATGAAGAACCGAAGGGACAACGAAGGAAAGCACCATGCGCCTGGGAACCTGCGGGCTCGCCTGCTGCGTCGTCGCGGCCTCGGTTCTGATCGCAGGCTGTCACCCCGACGAGGATGTCGTCGGGGCAGCGCCGAACCGCCAACGCTGTCCGACGTGCCTGCAGTCGCGTCGTGACAACCCGCTCCTGCAGGGCGTCGTCGATCTCGGCATCGACAGGGGCGGTCCCGAGCCGCACGTGTTCCCGGAGTCGGCGGAGCGCAATCCGCTCGGCTTCATCTACGAGAACATGCGCGTGGATGCATCGATCCGCGGCGATGACCGCAAGGGCGCCACCGACCTGGACCTGACGCCGTGGCCCCGCCTGAACGGCAGCTACGCAGCCGATCCCGAAGCGCGGCGCGTGCTGCCGTGGGAGTTGCACGGCATCGAGCTCGGTTACGCGCTGTCCGAAGCGAACATCAGCAAGACTTCGGCGCTGGGTTCTCGAATCCTGTCGACGCACTCGCCGATTCGGGTGGAGCTGGACGCTGGCGTGATGCTCGTGCCGATCCAGGTCATTCGCGTCGTGCCGTCGGATCCTGCGGCGCCGTTCGCGGCGAATCTCGCGAAGTTCACCAAGGCGACTTTCAAGAAGTATTTCGACGATGCACTCGATCTCGACACGTTCCGCGATTCGGAGCCTGGCGTGCCGAACAAGTACTCGCAGCACACGGTCAATGCGACCGCGCTGCCATGGGACAGCGCCGACGAAATCTGGGATCAGTGCGGCATCCAGTTCCGCATGATCACGTGCCCGGGCTCGCAGGAAGGTTGCCCCGATCTCATCGTCGACGATCCCTCGCGGATCGCCGCCGCGGAATGCCCGGGCCCGCTCGGACCAAGCACCGTGCGCCAGAACTGGGACGACGCCGAGCAGCTGCCGGGCGTCAATCCGGATCTTCCGATCGTGACGTTCACGTGGCGCATCACCAGCGACGGTTGCCCCGAGGCCGGTCTCGCCAAGCACGGCCGCGCTGCGCTCGGCTTCGCGGTGGCGCAGAACGCAACGTCACGCCTCGTTGCGCATGAGCTCGGACACGTGCTCGGCGCTCCGGATTATTCCGACTGCGTGCGGACCGGGGAACACCTGATGTGCAACAACGGCGACGACAGCGCACGCATCCAGGAAATCGACTGCAAGACCGCGCGCCAGACCGCGGCGCGCTACGTTCAGGCCGCGTGGGGTCAGACGGTGACTCCGTGAGTCAGTGCACATGAAACCGCGCACGAATACGACTCTGCGCATCGATTCCAAGGCGGCTTTGCAGCGCGCGCTTCGAGAGGCGGCGCCGCGGCGCGTCGAAATCGACGCGGCGCTGATGCTCGAACCGGAGGTCGCGCGCTGGCAGCAAGCGATCAACAAGCACTTGGCGGACTGCGGCTGTGCGGAGGCCTCCTTCGCGTTGCTGACCGCGGTAGTCGCGCTCACCGCGCTGATCGTACTGGTTCCTTTCGGTTCGTGGTGGCTGCGCGCATTCGTCGTCGTCGCCGGAGCGTCCCTCGTCATGGCGCTCGCCAGGTCTCTGGCGCGCCGCAGGGCTCGTCGGCGCTACTACGAAACACTCGAATCGCTGAGCACGAGGCTCGAAGGATAGGAGCGCCGTCATGGCCAACTGCGATGACAAGGGCCGCAACGAAATGCGGCAGTGCAAGGAATATCGCGACGAGGGTTACAACGAATGCTCTGACTATGAGGACCAGGGCTATGACAGCTGCAACGACTGGGAGCAGGATTGTTGCGATTGGTGGCCCTGCTCCTGGGGGTGCGAGATCATCTCCTGGATCTGCACCGCGTGGGTCTGGATATCCAACATCGTCTGCGTCGCATGGTACTGGGTCAGCAACCTCGTCTGCGTTGCCTGGGTGGTCATCGTCTACCTCGCGTGCACGGTGGTGGAAGTCGCGGTCACCGTGTTGTCGGCGGTCATCGTCGCCGCGGAATCGGTACTCGGCTGGTTTCTCGATGTGCTTGCATGGCTGGTCGATCTCATTCTCTCGATCCCGATCATCGGGCGTCTGATCAAGGAGATCTGGAACACGGTCCTCACGATCTGGTGGGCGATCGTCAGCGCCGTCGATTCCGTTCTCTATCTGATCGGCGTGCGCGCGGAAAAGACGCTGCGTGTTTGCACGATCCTGTTCTGCGACGGTCAGGGCAACCCGGAAGGCGTTGCGAAACCCAAGGACGTGGTCAACCAGTTGCAGAAAGCGATCGACGCGTTTCGCCAGGCCCACGTGCGCGTCGTGCCGAGCCGTCCCTTCACGTTCCGCAGCGGGTTCGGCGGGCATGAACAGGCGGACGAGAGCTGGATAACGTCCTATTGCCCAAGGGGCGGCACCGGCTCGGACTTGCTCGATATGGATTGCGATGCGCTCCTGCGCGACCTCGGCGCCGTCGGATCGCAGCTGCAGTTCATCCTGGATACGAACTGTCCGTTCGGAAACTATCGGCGCCTGATCGGGTACGGCGCGCCCGTGGCCGTATTCGTCATTCATTCCGTGTCCGGCGGCGACGCCAGCGGCTGCGGAGGGCCCATCTGGGATTACATCTTCGCGGAAGTCCGGCCCTTGTCGACGTTCGACGGCGGTGACGAGGCGGCTCGTACGATCGCGCATGAGCTCGGACACGCGTGCAATCTGTGGCATGTCGGCATTTCCGGCAATCTGATGTACGTCGGCACAGACGCCGATCTCGCTAACGACATCGACTTGACGACCTGGCAGCAGATCCTCGTTCGCGCGTCGCGGCACGTGACGTACCTATGAAGCCGTAGCGACTACGACCACGTCATCACAGGCTCGGGCCAATCGAGGCCGCTGATGACACTTGCGCAAATTTCGCTGCGCATGCGGCCCTGGCAGTCGGCGCCTTCCTTCGACGTACGTACCTGTTGGCGCCGGCGATCGGCCTCGCGCTCAGGATATGGTGCCCACCAGGGAGATCATCGTGCCCGACAGTCGCAAAGGTCCCGCTTTTCTGCCCGCGAAGTCATTGAGCGCTTGCCTCTCGCTGGCGCTCGCCGGTGGGACGGTCCCCGCGGCGTCGACGTGCGCCGCGGCAATGTCGCCGGAAGCCCTTCCGGACCTCACGCACGTGCATACGCTCGCGCCGCGCAGGAGCGCGTCGGCAGAACATCTGCGCGCGGTTACGCACGTGGTCGTCAATTGCGACGATAGCGGGCTCGGCAGCCTGCGCGACGTCATCGCCAGCGCCGCCAGCGGCGACATCGTCGACATGGGCCAGCTCTCATGCAGCACGATCACGCTGACGAGCGGCGCCATCGTCGTCGGCCAGCAGGATCTCGCGATCGGCGGTTCCTTTCAGCAGCGGCCCACCATCACGGCCAACGATGCGAGCCAGATCTTCGTGCATACCGGCACCGGAACGCTGGCGCTCAGCTACGTCACGCTCGAGCACGGCTATGCGTATACGCGCAACGGAGGATGCATCGCATCGTCGGGATCGCTGTTTCTCACGCGCACCTACATCAACGCGTGCTCGGCCTATAACTTCTATGAGCCCATCGTCGTGCTCGGCGGCGGCATCTACGCCGCCGGAGGGGTGCAGCTTCATACAGGATCGGTCACGGGATGCACCGCGCAGTCGGTACGCGGCGGCGCGGCCGAGGGCGGCGGAATCTTCGCGGGCGGCGCGGTCTACATCAGCGGCGTCGTCGCCGCCAACCACGCTGCCGTGTACGCAGCAGATCTCTCCGACTATTCGGTCGGCGGCGGCGTGGTCTCCCGCGGGCTGGTGCTGCAGTTCGCGACCATCAGCGGCAACAGCGCAACCGCGCCGACGGAAACGATTGGATATGCCGGCGGCGTATTCAACTACGGCTACGCCAGCATCCTCGACTCGACGATCGACAACAATCTCGCGACCAGCGGCGTGGGCGGGCTCGCGCTCAAAGGTCAGGGGCCGGCAACGATTCGCAACAGCACGATTTCGGACAATTCCGGCGGGAGCCGTGGCGGCATGGTCGTCGGCAGTCCATTGACGCTCGAAAGCAGCACGGTCGCGTTCAATCATTCGGCGACGGTACTCGGCGGCGGCATCTATGTTAACTACGGGGACCTGTTCCCCCCGACGTTGCAGAGCTCGATCATCGCCGACAACACGGTCGCCGGCGACGGCTTCGCCGACCTCTATATCGCAGGGATCGGTGCGACTCTCTATGGGGCCAACAATCTCGTCATGTCGGCGAATCTCCAGCTCTCCGGCACGATCACCGAAGATCCGATGCTCGCCGCGCTTGCGGACAACGGAGGTCCGACACGCACGCGCGCCCTGCGACCCGGCAGCCCTGCGATCGATACCGGCAACAACGCGGAAAACCAGTCGTACGATCAGCGCGGATATCCGCGCGTGATCGGTGCATCGGCCGATATCGGCGCGTTCGAGCTCGACACGGGGGATGTGATCTTTGCGGACGGTTTCGACTAGTGGTTCCGATGGGAGTGTGAGGTTCGGAGCGGCGGCCGCACATCCGCGTTAACCCTACACCGGGAGTGAGACAGCGCACGGGTTCTAGCGCGATTGCGGCGAGATCCATGGTGCCGACAGTCTGACTCGAACAGACGACCTACCGCTTACAAGGCGGTTGCTCTACCAACTGAGCTATGCCGGCACAGCCTCAATTGTAGCTAGAAACACTCGATCGGCTGCTCGCGCAGCGCCGCGGCGCCGGCGCCGAGCTTGCTGCGCCAGTCCAGCGGATGCAGGCGGTCGGTGGCGTAGTCGAGCCAGTAGACCGGCAGCTCTTCCGTACGAGCGATCGACTGCGGCACGAAGCCGAGCGCGGCGATTTCGGCACGGCGCCGTTCGGCGTTGGCCTGATCGCGGAAGAGCCCGAGCGATATCGTGTTCTGCTGGTCGCCGGCGGTGACCACGTAGTAGTCGCGCACGCCTTTGGCGGACAGCTGGCGCGCCGTGGCAAGCGCCTGCTCGCGCGTCGCGAGCGCGGGCAGGTAGACCCAGTAGCCGCGCGCCTGCGTCGCGTGCGCTTCGCGAAACTGGATCCGGCGCGTCAGCGGCGTCAGCACATTGATCGCCGCGCGCACGTCGGCCTGAGTCGGAAAGGTTCCGATCGAATGGCATTCGTCGTTGCGTTGGTCCGCGCGCGACTCCGGCGGCGCGGCGAGCTCGGCGCTCGCGTCATCGCCGCGATCGCGCTCCGACAGCAACTCGAGCTTCGGCACGCCGGGATCGCTGACCGGCGCCGAGGCCGCCGGCGTCGAAGGCGCAAAAGCGAGCCAGCTCGCGGCGCCGAGGTTCGCGGCCAGCAGCAACAGGAACAACACGCGTACGAACATGCAGGGAGATTCGGAGCGGGCGAGCGGCGCGATTCTACTGATCGCGGCGCGGGATTTCCGGCGACTCGGCCGCGGATGCCCACAGCGCGAGTCCTTCCAGCACGAGATCCGCGCGCCGCTCGGCGCCGGGCAGGCGCGCCGCGATCTCGTCCGCGCCGCCGCCGGTGAGCACGACGGCGGGCCAGGTCTGGAACCGGCGCGCCGCATTCGCGCAGAAGCGCTCGATGACACCGCTTGCGGCAGCCAGCGTTCCGGAATGCAGCCCGTCGGCGGTGTTGTCGGCGAACTCCGTCCACTGCCCGTCCGCGCTGCCGACGCGTGCGGTCCGCGCCAGCACCGACTCGCGCATCAACGCGGGGCTCGGCACGATCCAGCCGCCGAGGTGCGTGCCGTCGGCATCGAGCGCGTCGAGCGCCATCGCGGTGCCTATCCCGACCAGCACCTGCGCCGTCGGCCGCGTCGCGTGCAGCGCCGCGAGACTGAGGAAGCGATCGATGCCGAGCCGTTGCGGCTCCGGATACGCGTTGCGGATGCCGAGCGCGGCCGCGGGGCTGCGCAGGAACTCGGGCTCGACGCCGAAAAGGCGCCGCGCCACGGCTTCGATCTCGACGTCGAGCGCGAGCGAAGCGACGCTCGCGACCAGAATCCGCGTGGGCGGCGTCACGTTCGCCCATTCGCGGTCGAGCGCTTCGGTGATGTCCGCACGCGTGTGCGCGAATGCGCCGCGCGCCCAGGTCCCGCCGGATTCGACCCGCGCCCATTTGAATCGCGTATTGCCGATGTCGATCAAAAGCGCCATGGGTTCTCGCCCGCGCTGCGCACGCTGACTTCGCCGCTGTCGATCCGAAGCTCCGTGCCGTCGCGCTCTATTTTCAGCGCGCCGCGCGACGTGACGCCGATCGCCTTCGCCGCGAACGTCTCGCCCCCGTTCTTCACCGTGATATCGCAATCGCGCAACGCATCGTAGCGCGCGTAATGGTGCTCGAACGCCGCGAAGCCCGACGTTGCAAACTCATCGAGCGCACCGGCGAGCTGCGCGAGGACGCGCGCCGCGATCCGGTTCCGCGATGGCGCGACATTCCCGTTCAGCGCCGCAAGATCGGTCCATGGCTGGTCGATCATCGCGCCCTGCGCGGGCGGCATGCGCACGTTGAGGCCGATGCCGACGATCGCATGGCACGGTCCCAGCGCATCGCCGCCGAGCTCGACGAGGATGCCGCCGAGCTTGTGCCCGCTCGCGACGATGTCGTTCGGCCACTTGAGCATCGCGCCATGGCTGCCGCAATCCTCGATCGCGCGCAGCACCGCGATGCCGGCCACGAGACTCAGGCCCGCGAGCTCGGCCATGCCGCCGTCGAAGCGGCGCAGGAACGAGAGCGCGATGCCGCCGGCGAGCGGCAGCTGCCACGCGCGTCCACGCCGACCGCGACCTTGTGTCTGGATTTCGGCGAGACATGCGCGCGACAACGTCGAACCCTCGGCGCGGCGCGCGAGCTCACTGCTGGTCGAATCGATCTGCCAGCGCACATCGATCGCGCCGACCCGCGCGCGGAGCTCGGGCGGGATCTCCGCGCGGATGCGCGCCGCATCGAGCAGCTCGATCGGCGCATCGAGCCGGTAGCCGCGGCCGGGCTCGGCTCGAATCGGCAGCCCGCGCGCGCGCAGTTGCTCGATCTGCTTCCAGACCGCGGCGCGCGTGATGCCGAGCTCGGCGGCGAGGGCGCTGCCCGAGAGCTCCGCGCCGCTTGCAAGCAGCGCAAGCAGACCCGCCGGCGGCGGCGCCGCTGCGTGCGAAGACGCGGTTGCCGAAGTCCGCATGACTGCTCGGTTCATCGTCGCAGTGTAGCGGGCCCGGGACGCGCGGCACCGCTCGCGCGGGCGCTTCGCGCGAGCCCGAAAACGGTGTCCGGCAGTGTCCGCGGGCGTCCGCTGGACACGCTTCGCGCGAGTCCCGCGCGACCCCGTTTTCATCGGCGATGCCGCGCTTCGATCGGCAATTTATTGTTTTCCAGACAAAAACAGCCGACGACGTGAACGGCCTCAGCCACGCCGCGCGCGTCTTCGCGCCCGCTTGCGGACCCCATGACGACTGGCACGGTTGCTGCTGCTCCGGAACGCCGACTGGAGTCGGTCGCTGACTCGTGCGAGCATTGCGAATCCCGTGGCTCGGCCACGGACCATCCCGATGACGAACCCTCGCCTGTACCTTCCGATTCTTGTCGCCGTCGCGCTCGGCGGCGCCGCGCATGCCGGGGAATTCTCGTTCGACGGCGCGCGGATGCTCGCGCAGAGCAGCAATCAGTCAGGCGCCGTCGACGTGACTCTGAACTTCACCGATCGAGGCCGCGCGTTGCGCGAGGTCGCCGAAGGCGGCGATACGGCAACGACGCACGATTCGCGCACGCTGCGCGGCACGGACGCGGCCGCGACGACCGATTCGCCGGCCCACAAGCCGGCGCCTGCGCAAACGCCGGCGCCGAAGTCCGCCGACACGACACCCGCGTCGACGGACTCGCCGCATGGCGTGTCGATCTCGCCGTCGACCGCGATCCGCCGGCCGAGCTACCGCTGGCAGTCACTGGTGCCCGGCACGATCAAGTAGCCGGCGCCGTTCGTCCGGCGCTGATCACCGAATGTCACTCTCCGCGCGGCTGAGCGGTCTGTTTGCATCATCGCGGCCGTCCATCACCGATGCCGAATGGACGAAGCTCCTCGCGCGCTCGCGCCTGTTCGACACGCTCGACGCTCCCGCGCGCGCTCGGCTGCGCGAGCTCGCGGCGCGATTCCTCGCCAAGAAGACGTTCAGCGCCGCAGCGGGCCACGAGCTCACCGCCGAGCAACGCGTTGCGATCGCCGCGCTCGCCTGCCTTCCGGTCCTGCATCTCGGCTTCGACTGGCTCGCCGGGTGGCGCGAGGTCATCGTCTATCCCGGCGAGTTTCGCGTGAAGCGCGAGCACCACGACGAGCATTCCGGCGTCGTGACCGAAGGCGAGGACGAGCTGATCGGCGAAGCCTGGGAGCGCGGTCCGGTCATCCTGTCATGGGCGGACGTCGCCACCGACCTCGATCGGCCGTTCGACGGATTCAACGTCGTCGCGCACGAGATCGCGCACAAGCTCGACATGCTCGACGGCGCGATGAACGGCGTGCCGCGACTGCCGCGCGACATCGCGCGACACGAATGGATCGAGACGCTGCAGACGGCCTACGACGGGCTGGTGCGCGCAGTCGACCGCGGACGCGAAACCTTCATCGATCCGTACGCGACCGAGAGCGCGGACGAGTATTTCGCGGTCGTCAGCGAGCTCAATTTTTCCGATCCCCGCGGCCTGGCCCGCGCGGCCCCTGCCGTCGCCGCCCTGGTGGCGCGTTTCTACGGTCCGCACTGACTTCCGCGGCCCGCTATTGCGGTGATCCAGCAACCCCCGTAGCCTTCGCGGCCTCTGAAGCTTTCGTTGTTGCGGCTCGCACGCCGCCGAGCCGTCCCGATGTCCGCATTCCCGTTCGCTCGCCTGGCCGGTCTCGCGCTGGCAGCCCTTCCGTTGCCCGTGCTCGCCTGCGACGGCCGGCTTCATATTGAACTCCAGCAAACGGGCGTCTATTCGCTGGATTATGCGTCGATCGTCGCGCAACAGCCGGGATTGAGCGACTGTGCCGCGAACCAGCTCGTCCTCAGCGAGGGCGGCAAGCCCGTCCCGATCCGAATCACGGGCGATGGCGGCGGCCGGTTTGGCCCCGGCGCCCGCATCGAGTGGATCGGGCAGCAGCTGCACGGCCCCGAGAGCTGGTTCGACCCGTTCAGCGTCGCCAACGTCTACCTGCTCGGCGCGGTGCCCGGAACGCATGCGCGCATGACCGACGGCGAGGCCCG
>DAISJF010000036.1:0-10280 GCA_036821625.1 Rhodanobacteraceae bacterium | reverse complement strand
CGATCACGGCGGCGAGCGTGTACAGAAGGGTCATGGGCGACTCCCGTGGATGCGTCGGCGGTAGATCGCGGCGGCAACGAAGACCAGCGCCGCCGTCGTGATCAGGACTTCGATCACTTGCGATCCTCGAGCTTCGCGCAAAGACCGATGAATGCGGCCGTCAGGCCGACGAGGACGGCAATCAGCGCGAGGTAGGCGATGTCCATAACGTGTCACCTTCGAAGAACGGCGACACGATAGGGGCCCTCGCATATGGCACGCATAAGAATCGGGAATGCGCGCATAAGCAACGCATAAAGATCCGCCGCAGCGACGCGCGATCCGGGATACGGGCGAGGCGGCGCGGTCGACGGCGTGTCATCGACCGGTTTCCGCACCGGTCGATGCGCCGGCTAGCGCAGCAGGTATTGCAGATCGCCTTCCGCGGCGCCGAGCGCGGCGTACAACGCCAGTTGGTTGCGCGCGCGCTCGAGATTGTGCAGCGGCCGGTCGATGCGGAAGTAGCGGTCGCCGTCGAGATAGTCGGTGAGGAAGCGCAGCGCGAGCATGCCCGTGACCATGCGGGCGCCGAACACGAGGCTGGTGCGCTCGACCGGCGTCAGCACCGCGCCGCAGCCGTCGAGATAGCCGCGCGCGACGGCGGCGAACATGTCCTCGCGCACGCGAATGCGCGCGACCTCGGTCGAGTCCTCGGCGACCGGATTGACCAGCGTGCGCACGAGATCGCCGAAATCGAACAGCGGCGAGCCCGGCATCACCGTGTCGAGATCGATCACGCACACGGCGTGGCCGGCGGCGTCGAACAGGATGTTGTTCAACTTGCAGTCGTTGTGGACGATGCGCAGCGGCAGGCCGTTCGTCGACAGGGACCGCCACGCGCGCACGGCTTCCGCGAACGCGGATGCCTGCCGGCATTCGTCGTGGCAGCCCGAGGCGCGGCCGATGCGGTCGGCGGCGAGAACGCGCCGGAAGGTCTCGAAGCGGCGGCCCGGATCATGAAAGCCCGGGATCACTTCGCCGACGGCGGAGTTTGGCAACGTGCTCAGCGCGCGCACGAACGCACCGAAGCCGCGCGCGGCCTCGCCGGCCATGCTGGCGTCCGTGGCGAGATCGTGCGTGCGCGCGTCGGGCACGTAGTCGTACATGCGCCACCAGCTCGCATCGGCGGCGAGCGTCAGCGCCGGCGCACCGGAAAGCGTGGGCACCAGCTCGAGGACCGCGTAGCCGTAATTACCGGCGGCACGCTCGCGGCCGAGATGCGCGGTGACCGCGTGGCAATTGCGCATCACGATCTCGGGCGCGCGGAACACGGTCGTGTTGAGACGCTGCAGCACGCGCTCGCGACCGTCGTCGCAAACGCGCAGCGTGCGGTTGATCAGGCCGTTGCCGAGCGGCTCGAAAGTCGCCGAAGGACTGAGTCCCCACGCGGCGGAGATCGCAGCGCGCGTCGCGGCATCGAGGATCGCAGCAGCCGGATTCATGCGCGCTTTCGCCGACGGTCGCCGCCGCTCGAAGCGGAGGCACGAGTCGTTGCCCGCTCGGCGCGCGTCACTGTGCCGATCCCGTCGGCGCGAATGGAACCGCCTCGTGCGGCGTCAGAGTCCGCCGCCACGCTTCGAGCTTCGCTTCTATGCTGCGCGTCGATGCGATCTGCGGCTCTGAATGCTCCTTGCTTTCGGCGGTCTCCCACTCTTCGACGGATTTCCTCGCCTCATTGAATGCTTCCGGGATCGAGGTGGTCCGGTTCAGCGCCTCGGCCAGGAATGCCTTGCCGAAATAGGTGATGTCGGAGTCCGCACCGCAGCCGAACGACGTGCGGTCGCCGCGTGCGGACGTGATCACCATCGTCGAATCGTCGCGCAGCGCATCGACGAATCCGCCCGAGTAGCAGGCGTTGACGACGATCACTTTCCAGCGGATTCCGGGCTTCGTCCTCAACGCATCGGCGAGGTCCTCAGGGTCGATCTGGTCGAGCGGCAGCGGATCGAGATCGACGACGAGCTCGTGGTCGTGCGAACCGTGCGTGGTCAGATACAGCAGCAAGATGTCCTCGGCCGGATCCATTTTCTTTGCGATGTCGTCGAGCGCCCAGGTCAGATTCGTCAGCGTCGCCAGCGGTCGCGTCGAGACCGTCGCGGCATTGTTCTCGAGCACGAGCACGCGGCCGTCGGCGTTGAAACGCTGCCCGAACAGCTTCTCGGTGTATTCGGCCTCGTTGCGGAACACGTTCTCTTCTGCATCGCCGGCGAATGCGATCACGTAGAGATCGACCGTTCCCGGCGTCTGCGGCTTCAGCTTCGCGACGGCAGCATCGAGCAGATCCGCCTGATCGTAGATCACCTGCTCGGCGTCGAAATCGGATTTCGTGGGCGTCTCGGCGGTGAACTGGCGTTCGTCGTTCGTGTCCGGCTGTTCGGGCGTGGTCGAGGCGATCGGAGTTTCGGGGGTCGCATGCGTCGTCAGCAGCGGCATCGCCGGCAACCACCACCAGGCCGCGGCCGAGACCGCGTACCCGAGCAGGCCCGCAACCACCGCGCGGCCGACGCTGCGCGGCGCCAGCCCGTTCGCAACGACGATGAGCACGAGCAGCCACCACCAGCGAGAAACGATGCCGAGCAGCAATGCGCCGATCAGATGACCGTGGCGGACGAGCACGCCGGCGGCCCACTGCAGCGGCCAGTGAACGACGACCGACGTCGCGATCGTCGCGGCGAGCAGAATCGCGGCGACGCTCCAGACGATGCCGTCGCGCTGCATGATGCGCATCAGCATCCAGGCGGCGATCAGCGTCAGCAGCGAGTCGGTGAGCACGGTCGTCACGCCATACGGCACGAACGACCACGGGCGCGCGACGTCGACCGCAGCGAGCGCGAACGCAACGCCGAGATAGACCAGGACGAGACCGACGAACAATCCGGGACCGGCCTCGACCGGACTGCCGCGCGGCCGGCGCAGCGCGACCGCGCGCAGACCATCCCGGAGTGCGTTCGCAATGTTCACTCGAGTCGCGTCCTTGTCCGAACTCTGCGCACGCCGGCCGCCTTCGCTCTCACAGCACGAACGGAATGATCGCGCGCACCTCGTCACGATAGCGCAGGTACGCGTCGCCGAACGTTTCGATCATCCAGCGCTCTTCCAGCTTCAGTTTGCGCCACAACCCCGCAAACACGATCACGACCGCGAGCAGCCCGCGCCATTCGCCGCGAGCGATCGCCGTGCCGGCGAACGCGACCAGGAGTCCGGTGTAGATCGGGTGGCGGACATAGCGATACGGTCCGCTGCGCACGAGCTCGTGGTCCTGCTTGACGGTCACGATGCCGCTCCAGTTGCGGCCCAGCACCGCGCGCGCCCAGATCGAGAAGGCGAGGCCGAATGCGACCACGGCCAGCCCGACATCGAACGTAGTCGGCGATGCAGGCAGGAAACGGCCGCCCAGAAACCCGCCGGGCAGGGTCGGCACCCAGAGCAGATAGGCCGCGATCCCGAGCGGCACGATGTGCGCCGCCCGAGATGCGACCGATTCGCGGCGCTGATCCTGCTTGGCGGTCCGCGCCGCGATGAACCAGTAGACCGCCCACGCGATCCACAGCGCACCAATCATGTTCGCGCCGGCGATGCTCATCGCGCTTCCACGTCCGGCGCGATTGCGTCGAAGTCGCCCACGCAGCGGTGCGCGGATCGCGGCGGGCATTGCGACGGCGCGCGCGCCAGCAAGGTCGTCTGCATGCCAACCGCGCGCGCCGCGTCGAGCTCCTCGGCGACGTCGGAAAGGAACAGAACGTCAGCCGGCGCCGTGCCGATCGCCGTGGCGATCCGGCGATATGACTCTGCGTCGCGCTTCGCACCGGTTTCCGTGTCGAAGTAGCCGGAGAACAGCGCGGTGAGATCGCCGGCCTCGGTGTGCGCGAAGAAGAGCTTCTGCGCCGGCACCGAGCCGGACGAGTACACGTAGAGGCGCTTGCCGTCTCGCTGCCATTCGCGCAGTCGCGCAGGCACTTCCGCGTATACGTGCGCGCGATATTCGCCGTCCTCGTAGCCGGCCTTCCAGATCATGCCCTGCAGCGCCTTCAGCGCCGTCGACTTGCGATCCGCGTCGATCCAGCGGATCAGAAGCTCGATGATTTCCTGCTGCGACGCCGAGACCAGACCCGCTTCCTTCGCTGCCTCGTGCAGCCAGTGCCGCATCTCGGGATCTTCCGCATGCGTCGCGACGAACGCGGGCAGCCGCTCGCGTGCATACGGGAAGAGCACGTCCTTGACGAAGCTGATCGAGCTGGTCGTGCCTTCGATGTCGGTGAGGATGGCGCGGATCATTGGGGTCGTGATGTTGAGCCGATCTTTCGAAAAGACGGTAGCCGGGAGCCGGTAGCCGGGAGCCGGAGAGCAAAACTCGCGCGAAGATGCTTTCCGGCTACCGGCTACCGGCTACCGGCTACCGGCTACCGGCTCCCGACTCCCGCATCCGCAACCCGCCCACTCTCCACATTCGCCGCATACGCGCCTTCGATCGCGCGCTTGGCCTCGAGCGGTTGCGCGAGTCGCGAGAAAATCATCGAGCTCTCGCCGCGGCCCGTCAGCACGACGTCGCCGAATCCGAGCATGCGGCCCCAGGCGGTCTGGTGCAGGTCGATCGTCTCGATCGAGGCGAGCCGGAGCTCCTCGGTCACGCGGCTCACGATGCCGGTCTTGCGCACGACGCGCCGGTTGGTCACGCCCTGTTCGATCGAGCGCAGGCGTATCCACTCATACAGCGCCGCGAACAGCGCGATGCCGAGCGTCGGTATCGCGAGCAGCAGAAACACGATCAGCCGCCACTTGGCGGTCCAGTGCAGCGCGAAGCGCGCGACGATGGCCTCGCCGGGCGCGAGTGACTCGTCCAGATAGGCCATGTCAGGCCGCGCGTGCCGAGCGATGCGGAATCATGCGAGGGAAGCGCTCGGCGATGTCGGCGCCGGTGAAGTTCGCGACCCAGCCTTCCTTGTTCGTGAACAGGCGGATCGCGACGAAGTAAGGCGATTCGCTCATGTCGAACCAGTGCCGCGTGCCGTCCGGGACGCCGATCAGGTCGCCCTGCTCGCAGAGCACCTCGTAGACCTTGTCCTCGATGTGCAGCGTGAACTGGCCTGCGCCGGCGACGAAGAAGCGCACCTCGTCCTCGCTGTGCGTGTGCTCGTTGAGGAATTTCTGGCGGAACGCGGCGCGGTCCGGGTTGTCGGGCTTCAGGCTGATCACGTCGACGGCCTGGTAGCCGTCCGATTTCATCAGGCGGTCGATGTCGGCGCGGTAGGCGGCGATGACCTCGTCCTGGCTTGCACCGGGCACGACAGGCTTGGAAGCTTCCCATTGCTCGAAGCGCACGCCGACCGCGCCGAGCTCGCGCGAGATCGCGGCGTGATCGGTGTGCACGGACAGCGGTTTTTCCGGGCGGGATTCGTCGTAGATCGTCAGTCGGCTCATGCTGTTCACCTCGCCAGCGCCCTCAAGTCGAGCTCGCAGGCTAGCAGGAATTCGAACGCTTCGAGATGACGCCGCGTCTCCTGCATGTCTCGACCCCACGTGTAGATACCGTGGCCGTCTATCAAGTAGCCGTGCAGCGGTTTGCCTGCGTCGAGCCAGGCGTCGACCTGCCGAACCAGCACATTCATGTCCTGAGTATTCGGGAATACCGGCACGTCGAGCGTGCTCTCGTGCGTCGTGTAGCCGGATATGGCCTTCTGCAGCTCCCAGCCTTCGAAACGGATCAGCCCGCTCGCCGCATAGAGCCGCGAGGCGACCGTCTGCGTGCACGAGTGCGTGTGCAGCACCGCGTTCGCCGCCGGGAAGCGCCGGTATATCTGCAAGTGCAGCAGCGTTTCGGCCGAAGGCTTCGCGTCGGTCGCGACGGCGTGGCCATCGAGATCGACGACCATGACGTCGTCGCCGCCGAGTTGGCCCTTGTCGCGGCCCGAGATCGTCACCGCGACATGGCGCGCATCGAGCCGCATCGAGAAGTTGCTGCTCGTCGCGGGCGTCCAGCCCAGCGCGGCCAGATCGCGCCCGGTGTCGGCGATGACGCGCGCGCAGGCGGCGAGCGCGACGGGGTCGTAGGGGAGGGGGGAGGTCACGCGGACTCTTGTGGATTTCGATGGCGCGAATATAGAGGACGGCGTGGAAGGACGGGAGCCGTGAGCCGTGAGCCGGAAAGCAGGCGCTTTGTCCGGCTACCGGCTACCGGTTCCCGTCGTCCACCCACCAACCAACCCGCAAACCGAAACGAGAGTTATTCCTATCCCGTGTCAGCTTTGGTTCGGTTCGGCGGAGTATCCTCGGCGCCGCTCGGGCGTTCCCGCCCACGTTCGAAACACACTCAGGAGCTGATCATGTCGAAACCAGCCGAAAGCCAGGCAAGACGCCGTTTTCTCAAGCTCGCCGTCGCCGGTGCCGTCGCGGCGCCGATCGCATCGACATTGCTGCCGCGCTTCGCGCGCGCCGACGACATGCCGCATCTTTCCGAGAGCGATCCGACCGCGATGGCGCTCGGCTACAAGGAAGATGCGACGAAGGTCGACAAGGCCAAGTTCGCGGTCTACAAGCCCGGCTCGGTGTGCGAGAACTGCAAATTCTGGACGGGCAAGGCGGGCGATGCGTACGGTCCGTGCAGCCTGTTCCCGGGCAAGGCGACCAACGCCAAGGGCTGGTGCTCGGGCTACAACCCGAAGACCTGATGGGCTTTCGGATCGACGCCGCGCGGCGTGCGTCGCGCGGCGATGGTTTCGGCGATCGGCGCTTCGAGCCGTGCCGTCTCGGCAATTGAGACCGCACGCTGTCAGAATGGGAACCGTCAAAGCCTGAGGTTCCCGCGTGCCGGACCTGCCGCTTGTCGTTCTCGTCACCGTTGCCGCCGGCCTTGGCATCCTCGCCGGCGCGCTGATCGTCCTCCCCTTCGTACGACGCTGGACCGCGCAGGCGCGCGAAACCGGGCGCGCCGCGCGCGACGGAGAAATCGCCGTGCTCGCCGCACAACGCGAGGCGGCAGGGTCGCGCGCCGACGAGCTGCAGCGCCGCGTCGACCGTTTCGAGCGCGACTCCGCCGCGACCGAGCGGAACGTGCGCCAGCTGACCGCGCACGCGGCCGCGCAGCAGGCGCATGCGGAGCGCTTGAAGCACGATCTCGCCGAGGCGTGCCGGAGCCGGGACGGCGTCCAGCAGCGGCTCGAAGATCTGTCGACGCGCTACGCGGCGCTCGAGGCGTCCTCGCGCGAGCAGACACAGGCGGCCGCCGAGAAGCTTGCGCTGCTCGACCAGGCCGAGCAGCGCCTGCGTGACGCGTTCCAGAATCTCGCCAACGGAATCCTGGACGACAAGGCCGAGCGCCTGCGCGAGCAGAGCGCTTCGCAGCTCGGCGGCCTGCTCGATCCGCTCAAGATCCAGCTCAAGGAGTTCCGCGAGACGGTCAGCCAGACGCACGCGAGCGAACAGCGCGAGCGCGGCATGCTCGCGCAGGAAATCCAGAGCCTGAAGCAGCTCAACCAGCGCATCAGCGAGGACGCGATCAATCTCACGCGCGCACTGAAGGGCGATTCGCGCACGCAGGGCGCGTGGGGCGAGCTCGTGCTCGAGCGCGTGCTCGAGGCGTCGGGCCTGCAGGCCGGCCGGGAATACGAGACGCAGATGACGTTCCGCAACGACGACGGCAGCCGGCCGCGGCCGGATGTCATCGTGCACCTGCCGGACGAGAAGGACATCGTGATCGACGCCAAGGTGTCGCTGAAGGCGTACGAGCGCTTCGTCGCGACCGGCGACGACACGTTGCGCGCGGCGGCGCTGAACGAGCACCTCGCCTCGATGCGCCGCCATATCGACGAGCTGTCGGCGCGCAACTACGAAGGCATCGACAAGCTGCGCACGCTCGACTTCGTGCTGCTGTTCATCCCGGTCGAGGCCGCCTTCATCGAGGCGGTGCGCACGGACGGGAATCTCTACGGATACGCGCTTGCGAAGAACATTTCGCTGGTGAGTCCCAGCACGCTGCTCGCGACGCTGCGCACGGTCGCGCATCTGTGGCGGCTCGAGCGGCGCGATGTCAACGCGAAGGAAATCGCGCGCCGCGCGGCGCAGCTGCACGACAACTTCGCGTTGCTGGTCAATGAGCTCAGCAACGTGGGCCTCGCGCTCGACAAGGCCCAGCGCGCGCACGCGAGCGCGCTCCGGCGCCTGCGCGAAGGCGGCAAGGGCAGCGTGCTGCTGCAGGTGCAGAGCCTCGCCGAGATGGGTGCGCCGGTGAAGCGGCAGCTTTCATTGCTGGAAGCCTCACCGGGGGATACGGTGGACGAGGCGGCAGAGACCGAGACGCCGGCTGAGGACTCGGCGCCGCCGAAGGAATCTGCGCCATCGGAAAGAGACGCGACGAAGACGCCTTCGATCGTGCCGATCAAGAAACGGACCTGATCAGATGCGGGCGGACTAGCGGACGTCGGGCGTGACGCGCGCCGTCGCTATCGGCGTCGACGCACGGTGCAGCTTGCTGTGCTTGAACCCGTACAGAAAATAGATCGCAAAACCAATCACGGTCCAGGCCGTCATCAGCGTCCAGTTGTACCAGTTCTCACCGAACACGAGCAGGAACAGGCAGGACAGCACGCCGAGCGTGCACACCAGCGGCGCGGCCGGCACGCGGAACGTGCGCGGCAGGTCCGGCGCCGTGCGGCGCAGGATCATGACGCCGACGCAGACCGCGACGAACGCGATCAGCGTGCCCATGGAAACGAGATCGCCGAGCACGTCGAGCGGAAACACCGCAGCGAGCAGCGCGATGCCGCAGCCGGTGATGACGGTGTTGATGTGCGGCGTGCAGTATTTCGGATGGATTTTCGCGAACACCGGCGGCATCAGCCCGTCGCGCCCCATGATCATGAAGATGCGCGGCTGCGCGATGATCATGACCAGGATCACCGAGGAAAGCCCGATCAGCGCGCCGAGCTCGACGAGCCAGCGCAGCCAGTTGAGCTCCGGGTGCGCCCTGATCGCGGTCACGACCGGCTCCGGCGTGCCGAGCTGATCGAACGGCAGAAGGCCGGTCAGCACGACGGCCATGCCGATGTAGAGCACGGTGCAGATCGCGAGCGAAGCGATCGTGCCGATCGGCAGGTCGCGCTGCGGATTCTTCGCTTCCTGCGCGGCCGTCGAAGTCGCCTCGAAGCCGATGTACGCGAAGAACACCAGCGCGGCGCCGCGGATGATGCCCGACCAGCCGTACTTTTCGGGTCCCTGGTTTTCCGGAATGAACGGATGCCAGTAGCTCGGGTTCACGTATTGCGAGCCGACCGCGATCACGATCACGATCAGCGCGACCTTGAGGATCACCATTGCGAGGTTCGCACCGCTCGATTCCTTGATGCCGACGTAGCAGACCCAGGTCAGCGCGAGCACGATCGCGACCGCCGGCAGGTTGAACAGCGCGCCGGTCGCGACAACGTGATTGTCGGTGAACGCGAGCGGCGCCATCGTCAGCGCCTGCGGCAGATGGATGCCGAAATGATCGAGCAGGCTCGTGAAGTAGCCGGTCCAGCTCACCGCGACCGCCGATGCCGATACGCCGTACTCGAGCACCATGTTCCAGCCGATGAACCAGGCGACGAATTCGCCGAGCGTCGCGTACGCGTACGAGTACGAGCTGCCCGACATCGGAATCAGCGTCGCGAACTCGGCGTAGCAGAGCGCGGTGAAGCTGCAGCAGAACGCGGCGATGACGAAGCAGAGCACGATCGCCGGTCCCGCGTGCTCGGCCGCGGCTTGTCCGGTGATGACGAAGATGCCGCCGCCGATCACGGCACCGATGCCGAGCGCCGTCAGGCCCCATGGCCCGAGCGTGCGCTTGAGGCAGGGACCTTCGCTCGCGTCCGCGTCGGAGAAATCGGTCTTCTTGGCGAGCAGTTGGTCGAGCATGACGCTTTCCGGATGTCGCGGGTTCGGCGTCGTGCCGGCGTCGCAGCCGGCACGGAACGCGCGCGTCGCGAGCGAGGTGTCAGGCGCTCTGGCCTGCGAGGTGGCTGCGGCGGTAGCCGTAGCTCCGATACAGGATCAGGCCGAGAAACGCCCAGGTCACGAACACGACCTTGGCAGTCATGCTGAGATTGACGAAGAGAAGCAGGCAGCCGGCGACCGCGAGCGGGCAGACCAGCCAAACCATCGGCGTGCGGAACGGGCGCGGGCGATCGGGCTGCTGCCTGCGCAGGATCATGACGCCGATCGAGACCATCGCGAACGCGAGCAGCGTGCCGGAGTTCGACGTGTCGGCGAGC